>JAJRXO010000531.1 GCA_024276255.1 Chloroflexota bacterium
CCATATTGATGATCATTGGCCAGGCGCATGCCTTCTTCCAGGCTGTCCACCGCATGCACAGTCGTAATCGGGAGGAACATCTCAACCCGCCACAGCTCATGATCCAGCGGCAGGTCAGAGACAATGGTCGGGGCCACGAAATAGCTGCGGGCCAGTTCGCCCTCATCCAGCACCTGTCCGCCCAACACGATCTCGCCCGCTTCGCGCAACGCGGCCACATAGCGCTGATAATCAGCATAAGCGCTGTGGTTGATGACCGGCCCCATGAACACATCCTGTTCCGTGGGATCGCCCACCCGGATCGATTCGCTGCGCTGCAGGAACTTACGCATGAAGGCATCGTACACGGGCCGTTCCACGTACACGCGGGAAGCGGCCGAGCACTTCTGCCCCTGTAGGCCGAAAGCCGAGCGCATAACCCCCAGGCTGGCCTTGTCGAGATCTGCGCGACGGCTGATTAGCACCGGATTCTTGCCGCCCATCTCAGCGATCACGGGTCGGGGCAGTGAACCCTGCGCCACCGTGCGGATCAGATGCATGCCCACATCATACGAGCCCGTAAAAGTATAACCGGCCACATCCTCGCTTTCGATAAGCGTCTGGCCAACGGTACTGCCAGAACCGGTCACATAATTGAAGGCGCCGTCCGGCACACCGGCATCGTGCAGGCATTGAGTCAGCAGCCAGGCCGTGTAAGGAGCGTCACTGGCAGGCTTGAGGATCACTGTGTTACCCGCGGTCAGGGCTGCGCCCACAGGGCCGCCCGCCAACGCTGCCGGGAAATTAAACGGTGAAATGACGACCCATACGCCGTACGGCCTCAGCACACTGACGTTGTGATGCCGGGGCGATTCTTGCAGCAAGGGGCGACGATAGCCCTCATGTTTCTCCATATCGTCGCAGGCATAGCGGATGAGATCCGCGGTCTCGGCCACATCACCCAGGGCCTCCAGGCGATTCTTGCCTACCTCCAGGCTCATAAGAGCAGCAATGTCAAAGGACCGTTCGCTAATCAAATCAGCCGCCCGTCGCATGATGTACACCCGCTCCTGCCACGGTCGCCGCCCCCAATCGCCCCAGGCCTCCCGCGCCGCCGCGATGGCATCCAGCGCGTCCTGCCGACTCCCTTTCTGGAAATATCCCAGGGTGATCGTAGTGTCGATGGGGCTGACATCCTTGAACGTCTCGGCGGCACGGCGCTCTTCGCCGCCGATCAGCAAGGGATAAACACCGCCCAGCTGCGAGCGTACCCGCTGCAACGCTGCATCATAGGCGGCGTGCAACTCCGGGTTATCGGCCGAAAGCGTGGCATAGGTGATTTTCATGGCAGGCGTGGTCATGATGATTGCTCCAGGTGGCGGAAAAATACGTTTGTCCCTATTTTACCGTAAAGCAGGGCGAATGCGGTAGCTACGGCTCCAGGTTATATGTTAGTGAGGCTATCCACCAACGCCCATCCTGCCGTACAAAGGTCCAGGTGTCCCCACCCGGAGACACCTCCTCCCCGATCCTGGTGGTCGAAACCACGGTCGCCTTATCCCCCTCTATGTCGATCGAAACAATCTCTGGCTCTA
>JAJRXO010000532.1 GCA_024276255.1 Chloroflexota bacterium
CTGAATTATCTGGCCCAGCAGGAGGCGGGCGATGTGCGCGATCGTCTCAGCAAACGCCTTACGCAGGTGCCGGGCATGAGCACCCTCACCGATCTTAAGGAGATGCTGGCCGATACGCCGCCTGACGAATTTCTGAAGCTGGATACGTGGAAAGGGATATGGTTTATCCTTAACTACGAGCTGCAAAACCAGGCCCAGTCGCTCAAGCGACAGTTACTGGGCGATGAGGAAGAGGCGTAGGAAAACGCTAGCCACCTAACTGATCAGCGTCAGCACATCCCGGATCATGGCCGCGGCGGTCGCGCCGGGGCCTTTCTCATCTACTTTCAAGTAGATTTCCTCGTACAGATCGGTAAAAAAGATCACACTCATCTGCCAGCCCCAGGTGTTCCCCAGAAAACTATCTGCAGGCACCATTTTGGGTTGCACCGTGAGAGAAAAGCCATCGTTTTTCTGCGCGGCCGAGGCCACGAGTTTGTACACCATTCCCCGCCGATGCGCCTTGATGATCTGGGACAGGTTCATCGCGCGGATGCCCTCCACCTGCACATCATCAAGTGCGGCCGGGAAATGCAACACGCTCTGCACCAGGATCAACAGCTTGGCGGCCGTATCCCAGCCATCGATATCCAATGAAGGATCGGCTTCGGCAATACCGCGGTGCTGGGCCTCAGCAAGGGCATCGGCGAAACTTTCGCCATCAGTCATGCGGGAGAGAATATAATTGCTGGTGGAATTGAAGATGCCTTCAATGCGATAGATGTGAGCGCCTACCAGATCACGGCGTCCTACATTGATCACCGGCAATCCGCCGCAAACCGTGGCGCTGAACGCCCATTTCGCTTGCTGCGCCTCTGCCAACTGCTGCAGGCCGGCGTAATCCAAAACCACGGGCCCCTTGTTGGCCAGCACGCAGTGCCGCCCCCGCCCCAGAGCTGCCCGCACACAGCTCAATCCGGGCTCTCCGCTCTGCAGGTTCACCGGCGACGCCTCGAGCAAGACATCGTAGTCGGCCTGGCGGCAAAGACTGAGGGCATCGGCAAAGGTGGTGCCCACACCCAGGGTGGCCACGCTGTACCCTGTCTTTTTGTGCGCTAGCAACGCCGCCACATCCAGGCCAGTGGCATCATACACAGCCCCTCCACTGTCGGCCACCCCCACCACGTCCAGTTCCAGCCCGCTCTCCGCTGTCAGGTGCGGGCCTCGTTCCAGTAAAATACGCACCAGATGTTGATGCACTGAGCCAAAACCGATAAGCGCCAGACGGATGCGACGGGACATGGGATTCCTCCTCAGGGAAGCAACGACACCCCCACCGGACAATGATCGCTGCCCATCACATGGGGCCAGATCCAGGCATCAACAATGCGGGGCATGAGTTCGGCAGAAGCGAAGAAATAGTCGATGCGCCAACCGACGTTGCGAGCACGAGCGCGCGTGGGCATCGACCACCAGGTGTATTGTTCGGCCAGATCGGGATAGAAATGACGGAAGGTATCGACATAGCCCGCAGCCACAATTTGATCGATCCAGGCCCGTTCTTCAGGCAGAAAACCGGTCGTCTTCATGTTGGCGCGGGGATGGGTGAGATCAATGGCTTTGTGAGCTGTGTTGACATCACCGCAGAATAGCACGGGCCGACCCTGCGCCCGAATATCCTCAATGCGCCGGAAAAAGGCATCGTAGAAGGCAAGCTTGAAAGGCACACGTCGATGATCACGGCTCCCGTTGGGGAAATA
>JAJRXO010000533.1 GCA_024276255.1 Chloroflexota bacterium
AGGGGCACGATCAAACTCAACGGCCCAGCGAGAACAGACCACTGGCAAAGGCCGGAAGCAGACGCAGGGCGATATTGATGATGGCATAAAGCACGGTAACCACGAGAGCACTGCTGTTGCCCAGGCGGGTCACCACCCGCAGCAACACGTAGACCAACGCTGCATGCCAAAGGGAAAATAGATCGATTTGCGACAGGGCCACAAAAAGCAGGTTCCGGCTATCTGCCGCCAGGTCGCCCGAGGCTACAAGGTATGAAAGACCGGGATAATGAATCAGCGCCTGATTGACGACTGACCATGCGCTTTGCACGAAGCCGCGCAGGGCAAATGGCAACCAGGTCCAGGCCACGGCCGGCCATAATTCCGCCCTACTGGGTGATGCTCCAAAAAGCGCCGATCCAAAATAAAGGATGAGCATGCTGATGCCCAGCCCCACAGCCAGGGCCAGCAGCGCCGAGATCGCGCCGGAGATCATCACGGCATTGGGCTGCATAAAACGTTCGGCCATGGTGCGCGCTGTCTCCACCTGATCGGCCGGCATGGTGCTCAGTTGTAACTCCAGCTGCTGCCGGGCCTGCTCGACCGTGCGATCGAGATTCAGCCACAAATACAGGATGGGCGCGATCAGAGCCAGCAGCAGGGGCAGCCACCAGCTGCGCTGTTGGTATCGCACCAGACGCTGAAATGCCAGGCCGGGGCTGGCGATCATATCCACGAGAATGCTAAAGAGGCTGGCGGGCTGTATTATTTCGCTATCGGTCATGATCATAATCCTTTTTATAGGGAAAATTGGGGGTCGGTTATCTGCTTCGTGACGAAAGTTGCTGGTGCGTTACAGCTATGCTATTATCGCTCTGTAAAGTACACAACCTGCGTACAAAGTCTTTCGAGTAACACACCACTGCATATTTCCTTCTCTATCATAACATAGGAGTTAGTCATGGCAGACAAACCAGTACCGGATATTGTCGTAGGTCGCCTGCCCGTTTACCTGCGCATCCTGAACTACCTCATCGACGAGGGTCGCTACATCACCTCATCGCAGGAACTGGGCGATCGACTGGGCATCAGCTCGGCGCAAATACGCAAGGATCTCTCGCATTTCGGTGAATTCGGTAAGCAGGGTACCGGCTACGATGTCAAGTATTTACGCGATCAGTTGCAGAATATCCTGCATATCAATCGACGCTGGCCGGTGGTATTGGTTGGCGCCGGAGATCTGGGACACGCTCTGGCTCATTATCGCCGTTTTCAGGACGCCGGTTTTGATATCGTTGGCGTGTTTGACAACGATCCGGAAAAAATCGGGCAGCAATTCGGTCGCTATGTGATCCAGGATGTGGCCACCATGCCGGGCATTATCGAAGAGCAGAATATCAAGATGGGGATCATCGCCGTGCCGCCGGCGGCTGCCATTGAGGTGGCCAAGGCAATGATCAAAGCCGGCATCGTGTCGATCCTGAACTATGCGCCGGTAACGCTGATGGTGCCGCTGGGTGTACGGGTGCAGTATATCGACCCGGTGGCTCATCTGCAGCACATGGCTTATTATCAAAACGTAGATGAGGACTGAAATATTCACCGTTTCAATCTGATCACGGAGAAGCTTACTTCCTTTTCCCGGCACCATCCGGGACAGGGTGAAGTCACTTAATGCGTTCACTCGAAATTGCACTCGCCGCCGTCCTGTTGCTGCAACTCCTCTTTGCGGCCGCAGGCTGGCGGCGAATCGTATGGCCTGGACGAGCGCTGGCCACGCTGACGCTGCTGATCAGCGGAATACAGTGGGGTTGGGAGGGGTTCCGCTGGCAATTACTTCCCTTGTATGCCCTGGCAGGGTTGCTGGCCCTCCGCGAATGGCGCCGGTGGCGGTCCCACACGCCGCTGTCGACCAGCAGGTGGGGCAAACGAGCCTGGTGGGCCGTTGGGCTGTGGGTGGGAGGCGTGGCGCTGGCCGTGCTGTTACCCGTGCCGCAATGGCCCGGACCGACCGGCCCCTATGCCGTGGGCACGGCATCGTGGGCGCTGACAGACACCAGCCGCCGCGAGATATACAGCTCTGATCCCGATCAACCGCGGCGACTGATGGTGCAGGTATGGTATCCGGCAGCTCCCACGGGGGAAGAGCCCCTTGCTCCCTGGCTGGCCCCCGTTGACGAACAGATCCGGGCCGTAGCGCAATCGGGCGGTCTGCCGCCCTGGATGCTGGGGCAATTGCGCTATG
>JAJRXO010000534.1 GCA_024276255.1 Chloroflexota bacterium
TGCTTTCTTCGCCTCGGGGGGATTATTATCCTGCAGTTGATTTTCTACAACTTCCAGGATGACCCTATTCAGAACTTTATTCACTTCGGTTTTTTTCCGGGCCATAGGACTTCACCGTAATAGAGCTTTTTCTATGGTTTCCTTGGGATGATACATCAACCCATTGAGTTCTTTTATTGTAAACCATTGGGGGTTCTTTTGTCCAAAGGGATGCTCTGGTTCTGCTCTCACTTCTCCCCCCACTAGCCGCCCCAGATAGGTTATTGTAATGCTGTGCCAAGATTCATCCGGCAGAAGGACTTCGCTGACATCCAGTAATTCGATTACTTGAGCCTGGATACCGGTTTCTTCCAGTAATTCTCGAATTGCCGTTTGCCGAACGCTTTCACCATATTTTACTCTGCCTCCAGGAATATTCCATTGGACGGGGCCTTTATCTGTGTCGTAATGTGGAACCAGCAATATCCTTTCTTCATGGATAACTGCTAAACATGCTCGGACACGAATGGTTTCTTCTGCCATTTCAATTTTTGTCTCCAGCACTCGTCGCCCATTGTTGGGCGGCTTCCTGCTTTCACAACAATTCCTGAAGTACGATTTTAGCGTTTCCGACATTATCTCTTATTCGATAGTTCGACTGTAATTCCGTTACACACTCAAGATATATTTGCGTTAGTTGCGCAACCATGTTTTCATCCGAACAGTGATACGACTGTTCCAATACCTGCCGCTCGGTCGTTGACAGATAGAGATATGCTCTCTTGGAACCAAAAACCTGCTTGCCTTGACGAGTGGCTGCAGTAAAGGAAACCACTTCAAGTGTTGTGCAATGGCCTTCTCAATATCTTGACTCGGCTTTGGCCCGCTTATCTCGGCCAGCAGGGGATGGAGTTTGCCGTTGCGATCAAAGACAATCCTATATTTGGCATACGGCATCTGTTCTGAAACATACTGCAACTGACTGAAAATGATGTCTATTTCCATGCCGATGGGTGGAAACTGAGATTTGCCAAAGAGCCTGAGAGAAAAGCTCCTTCAACGCCGGGGAAGGTCCTTAGTTTATAGGTAAGTACATCCAGGGCTTTTTGGTAATTCATCGTTCATTCTCGATTTATGACGCCGCCATGTCGCCCAACGATGTGCGTCAGGGGCGGGCGGAGTCAAGGCGAGCGCAGCGAGCCGCAGGCGAAGCCAGTCCGCTGCACGCAGGGTTAGGCCATCTTGCCTTGAGGATTACGAATCATTTGAAATACTGTTGGCCCTTTCGGCAGAACAATTTCCATCTTAACTTCGAACCCATACCGTTGATAGAATGCCACGTTTTTCCTGTTACCTGTGTCCAGGTATATCGGCACTTGTTCCTCATCACACCTGGCCAGCATTGGCTGCAATAACGCCCCTCCTATCCCCTTCCCCTGACTTGCAGGAACAACCCCTACAAGAAATAACTCCCAATGTGGGTAACGGGGTTGTTTCGATTCTACAGCCAACCACCACCGAATGCTCCGCAACACTCCATTACCAAGCGCCCACAATATCCGTAAGTTCTGCTTAGTGCTTCGCCAGTTCGATATGGTCCTGCGTGGCGATATCCACAAGGAAGCCCCCTCCAATCCTGCCGTAGTGAAAACAGTGTTCAGAGGAATCAATCTTCCCAGAAACACCGCAAAAAGCCTCTGCATCTTTTCAATTCGGTTACCGGCTCGTGGGAAAAACCACTCGTAAACTGGATCGGAATAAAAAGCCAAAGCAAGCGTTCTTGAAAGTTGCCCAATATCATCTGAACGCGCTGGCCGAACGCCAGGCAGTTCCAGTTGTACAGAGAACATCATGTCACACCTTTATTCGCCTAACGTGTGCGTTAGCGGCAGCGACGGCGATTGCGAAACTATATCATTAGCATAGCACAAAACGTCCAATCGCGCCCGCTTTTCCACCAGCGGCGTAGCCGCTGTCCGCTGCAGCCGGGGTTGGGCGGTTTGTTGATTAAATTTTACTCCAGCCGAATTGTAGTGACGGTTCCCGGCATCGTCACCAAAACCGTGTCACCCAGCACATCTAACGGTTTTATATCGCGCTCGCGGGCATCGCACAGCACTGCCTTTTTGATATCCATCTGTGGAATGCGGACCTGCACCGGTGATTCCGGCACAGCGGGCGCATACAGGCGGAGGATGATTCCCGGGCCGCGCCAGGCGGGTTTTACGGCCACGGCCTGGACGTGCGACGGCTCAACGCGGATGAGCGCATCAACGAAACGCGACAGGGCGCGCCTGTGCGTATCGTGCCAGGGTGTGTTCGCCAGCTCTTGCGCCAGCATGGGCAAGCGGTTTTCCCGCCAGTCGCCAGTGGGCGTGAACAGAAAAGCGAGCTCGCAGGCGTAGGGTTCCCGCTCGTGCCCCGCGGCCGGGTTGCCGGGGATGCCGACCAGGCCGAGGATCTTCTCCCTGGTGGCATTGCGCATGGCAACCAGTTCGAGATGACCATCGGGGTGGCAGGCGATGGCGCCGGGCATGGCGTGCAGAATAGCGAAGCCATGCCCTCTGTCTTTGTCACGCAGGTGCACGAAGTGGTGCAACGGCCAAAAGGTGGGGTCATAGACCCGTTTCAGCGGGCGGACGACAATGCCGCCGGGGGTGCCCATCACCAGGGATTGCGGGCGGATGCCGGTGGCGAAACGGAGGATGACGGAATGCCCTGCTGCGGCCATCCCTTCCACCCGGCAATGGACCAGAGGGGAATCGTTCCGTATCCACAGCGCGCGCTGGAAGGGCTGCCCGTCCAGTTCCACCCGCGTGGCGACTTCCAGCCCGCCCTCGCGCTCGCGGATTTCCAGGCGCACCTTTTGGGCGCTGGCGCGCGCAGATTCTTTCCAGATGCCGCCCCAGAACTCGTATCCCATCCGCCACAGGCCGCCCGAATCGCGATAGCTGACCAGGTCGCCGGAGAGGCCGGCAAGCACAGGAGTTTGGGCGTCTCGCGGGCGCAATTGCGCGATGGCCCCGCCCCGGTTTTCGTCCAGCGTCATTTCGTAAAAGGCGGTGGTGATGTGGATGAGATGGCCTTCCCGCCGCCAGGCAGGGGGCTCCGCACGGGCGGGCGCGGTCGGGTGCGCTGGCACAGCGAGCGCATACTGCTCAATAATGCGCTCCACCGCAGCCGAAGCCCGTTCCAGCCAGGGGATTTGCTCGGTTTCGACCACATTGTCAGGCGAGGTGCCGGTGATGAAGTCGTGATGGTTGGAGACCGCCGCCGTCCACCAGGCATCTTGCAGGGACTGGGCGATGGGCGCCGCGGCGCCCTGGTCGCCGGGGAGGATGGCGAGTTTCTCGGCCAGGATCAGGTCATCCACCAGGCGGCGGCAGCGACGCTTGAGGGTCGGGCGGGCAGTGTAAAATCCCGTCCAGTAGGGGTTGGGGTCGAGTTCCAGTGTCGGGAGTTTGTCCCGATGGCATTCGACCAACGCCAGGTAATCGTCCATGCTGGCGTTGACCACCCAAACTCCGCTGGAGGGGTAATGCGTCTGATTGTAGCGGTCGAGCAGCCCGGTGAGGTCGGGAATCGGCTCGACAAAATCAAAACCGATGGGGCAAAGCATGTACGGGGTGCGGCTGAGGGGAGCAAGCCGGGCGACGTATTGCCGGATGCGGCGGGCAACGTGGCGCGCGGAGCGCAGTGGGAAGGCGATGCGCGCCAGATAGACGCGGCTCACGCCGCCGTAGGCCAGCATATCACCCTGCCCGTAGGTAAAGGCGTTCCAGTGACACAGCACCTGTGCGTCGTTTCGGTCGCGCCAGATGAAATCCA
>JAJRXO010000535.1 GCA_024276255.1 Chloroflexota bacterium
AGTTCCATTGCCAGCCCAGCCAGCGCTGGTACAGGACGCCGTGATCATCGGGCACCTGCTGGCGCAGATACGCGGCCACGGTCTCAATACCGCTGTACGCCCCGTGATCCCCTCCCACGGGGATGCGGGCCGCCGCGGCCATGAGTGCGCCCCAGACCAGGGTCGCCAACAGCAAACTGCTGATCCCCAGCCGCCACTTCGGCCGGGCAGCCAGCACCCCCCAGGCGATTTGCAGGCCCCGGGCAGCCAGCAGCGCCAGCAGCGGCGCCAGCCCCAGAAGATAACGATCCCAGGGCTGAAAACTGAAGATGACATGGAACATGAGATAAATCAGGGAAAAAGACAGAAGCAGGGCATCGGCCAACCACGCCTGCCCCCGCTTCCGCAGTAGCCTCCAGCCAACCAGCCCCACCAGCAGGACCAGGGCCAGCGTGCCCGGCCACCAGCCGCCCAGCCATTGCCACACAGCCCCCCATGCCGCCAGCCGTTGCGGCCACTGCGCCGACGGTACAAGGGTGAGACCGCCATAACTGCGCCAGGCCTGCTCCCAGAAGCTGGGGATCTCCGCTGGCAGGATGCGCCAGCCATCCCACTGCCATACCTTGAACCACACATAGCCAAAACCGAGTCCCGCCGCCAGCACTCGCCCCGCATAACGTGACCGGCCTAGGCGACGTTGCCAGGCCGGGCCCGGGGCCGCCAGCAACAGGGCCAGCACCAGGGGAGCAAAGAGCAGCGCCGGTTGCTTGCTGGCAAAGCCCATGCCCAGAGCCAGACCGGCGCCCAGCCCCCAGCCAGCAGCCGCCAGCACCAGCGCCAGCAACACCCACATCAGCAGCATGGGATCCGTGTACATGGTGGGAGCAAAACTGATGGCAAACGGGGAAAGCGCGAACAACGGCAGGGCCAGCGCGGCTGTTCGGTTGCCGTAAAGCTGTCGGGCCAGCAACCACAACAGCAGCAGCGCCATCAGCGAACAGAACTCATTCAGAGCTCGCCCCACCGAAGCGCTCGGCCCCAGCCATTCGAATGTATGGGCCAGACTGTAAATAAAAAAGGGGGGTTTGTCCACCGCCACCCGCTCCAGCATGGGATCCTGCCCCGAGGCAATCAGCCGCGCCCAGTAGCCATACAACGCCTCATCTTCGCGCAGCGGAAAACGGCCAAACGCGGCCAGGCGCAGGGCCATGCCGCCCAGCAGCCAGGTCGCAGCCCATCCCCGACTTCGTCCCAGCGCCCCTATTGCATCAGCAGGAAAGAACGCAGCCTTTCGCATCACTCAATCGACAAAGCGATACTTGATCAGCGTCCAGATGGCGGGGATGCCATCACGCCAGGTGATGTTCTTACCCTCCTCATATTCCCGGCCGTTATAACTGATGGGTACCTCGTAAATGCGATAGCCACGCTTCAGGATCTTGGCCGTGATCTCCGGCTCCAGCTCGAAACGCCGGGCATGCAGGGGCACCCCTGCCAACACCTCCCGCCGGAACACCTTGTAACAGGTCTCCATATCGGAGATGATGGAATCGTAGAGCAGATTGGTGAGGAAGGTGAGGAACTTGTTGCCCAGCATGTGGCGGAACAACATGGCCTTGCGCGGCCCCCCCAGAAATCGCGAACCATAAACCACCTGCGCCCGCCCTTCCAGAATGGGTTGCAGCAACACCGGATACTCCCGCGGGTCATATTCCAGGTCCGCGTCCTGAATCAGCAGGATATCGCCGGCGGCATGCTGGATGGCCGTGCGAATGGCCGCGCCCTTGCCCTGGTTTTTTTCGTGCGCAAACGCTTTCAGCATGCCCTCAGCTTCCAGCCGCCGCAAAATGGCCAGACTGCCGTCGGCCGATCCATCATCCACGGCGATGATCTCCTGCTGCAGGATGACCTCTTGCGTTTCGGCCTCGGTCACGGGTGTGATCTCCAGCCGCAGATTATCCATATATCGCACTTTTTTTACGATGGTTTCCAGGGTCTGCTCTTCGTTGTAGACCGGCATTAAAACAGAATAGCGAACAATTTCAGCTGTCATCAATTTACCTCTGTGAACACGAATCTCTATTCCGGGGCCTGCTTGCCCACGCAATAGCGATAGCTGGTCCAGTGTACATCGGCGCTTTCATCGGCCGTCACATCCAGCAGGTACCCCCCATGTCGGCGCAGAAGCTGCTCCACACGGTGACGGGGGATGCCATACATCGCCATGACCGGCGCCTCGCCATAGCGTAGCCGCTGATACAGGCGCCATAAACGCGTGGGTTTGAGGGGTTGCACGAGCCTGCGCCACCACTGGCGGGGCTGGCTGGGAATCTGGAATAATAGGATGCCATCAGGCTTCAGTACCCGCAAAAACTCGCCAATGTAGGCAGCCGCAAAGCGGGGCGGCATGTGCTGCAAGGTGATATTCGAATAGATAAAATCAAAGCTGTTATCAGCAAACAGGCTCAGATCATCCCGATCGTTGAGATGGTAGTGACAACGCTCACCGAATCGATTCAGGGCCTGCGCCCGATCAATCATGGCCGGGCTGATGTCTACCCCGTGAACCTCAGTGAAATGTGCGGCCAACGCCTGACTGAGCCGTCCCACGCCGCAGCCGAAATCCAGAGCCGCCCCGCGATGCAACTTCACATCCAGCCCGTCGACATAGGCCAGAACAGCGGCGATCTCGGCCTCACCGGTGGCAAAAAACGACTCCAGGTCCCAACGACCCTCTTCCTTACCCGGCCATGCCAGTATCCCCCACAGGGGATCCTGCTCGCCAAACTTATTCCAGTTTTCCTGCACGTCTTTCAGGCTCATGACGATCTCGTCGATTCTCGGAAGTCGATAAGGATTCAGCGGGTGAGCTCCGCTGCCAAACAACAAGGGCGTGTGCTGCCACGCCCCTGGGCAATTGTGTATTATAATCGACAGTTCGACCAGCCCCAAACACAACACCCGGCGATTCCGAACACGGCGTTCTGCCCCCGTGACGAGATGTGGGATTGCGGAGAGGACAGGCGAACGCCCAAAAAGCAACAGGCCCCGGTGCTTACCGGAGCCTGTTGCCAGGAGGAGAAACTATGAAGAGGAGGGGTTATTTCACTTTGCTGTCCAGCACCTCGCCGCTGTGGGCGTCCACAACCACGGTGGCCGTCTTCTTGCCGTTGCCCAGCTCGACCACCCACACGGGGCGCCCTCGGTAGCTGTCCTGGGTGACCACGGTCTCGACGATATTGCCCTTGAGCAGCTTCTCGGTGCTCACATAATCCCGGGCGATGGCGATGGCAGCCCGCGGGGTAATCAGGCCGGCCTGTCCGCGTTCGGACGGGGGTGGCGATGTGGGCCGTTCGCCCAGGGTGACCTGCAGATCGATCTCGTCGCCGTCACGATTCACGGTCAGCGTTACTTCCTGGCCGGGCTTCGCCTTCGTCACCAGATAGGC
>JAJRXO010000536.1 GCA_024276255.1 Chloroflexota bacterium
CGCGTGCTCGACATCAAGCCCCACATCACCATGGACGACGGCATGGATCTGGTGGCGGCCCTGCACACCACCCGCTCGGAATTGCTGGAACACGTGATCGGCGGCACCGAAGAGACCACCACAGGCGTGATTCGCCTCAAGGCCATGGCGGCTGATGGCGCCCTGCGCTTCCCCGTGATTGCTGTCAACGATGCGATGACCAAACATTTCTTCGATAATCGCTATGGCACCGGCCAGAGTACGATCGACGGCATCATCCGCGCCACCAACACCCTGCTCGCCGGCAAGACCTTTGTGGTGGGAGGCTACGGCTGGTGTAGCAAGGGCATTGCCATGCGCGCCAAGGGCATGGGCGCCAATGTCATCGTCACCGAGATCGACCCGTTGCGGGCCCTGGAGGCGGTGATGGATGGTTTCCGGGTCATGCCCATGGCCGAGGCCGCCAAAGAAGGACATATTTTCTGCAGCGCCACCGGCGACATCCATGTGATCGACATTCACCATATCGAGAACATGCGCGATGGCGCTATCCTGGCCAACAGCGGTCACTTCGATGTGGAGATCAACATGAAGGCCCTGACCGAGCGGGCAGTGCAGATCACCCGTGTCCGCGATTCGCTGGATGAATACAAGCTCCCAGATGGCCGCCGCATCTACGTGGCTGGTGAAGGTCGTCTGGTCAATCTGGCGGCAGCCGAAGGGCATCCCAGCGCGGTCATGGATATGAGCTTTGCCAATCAGGCGCTCGCAGCCGAATACCTGCTTAAAAAAGGCGGCGAGTTGCCGGCCGACGTATACAATGTGCCTGCCGAGATCGACGCCGAGATCGCAGCCCTCAAGCTCAAGTCCATGGGCATCGAAATCGATACCCTGACCAGCGAACAGGAAACTTATCTCAATGCCTGGACCGTGGGTACCGGCGATTAGTTCCACCACACCCTCTTCTTTCACCCCATCCCATGCGCTTCGGCGCCTTATCAGGAGAAACTGATATGACCACTTTCATGACTTCACCCCGGCTGCTGTTCACCAGCGAATCCGTTTCTGAAGGCCATCCCGATAAGATGTGCGATCAGATCAGCGACGCCGTACTCGATGCCATCATGGAGCAGGATCCCTATGCCCGCGTTGCCTGCGAAACCGCCACCAAGACCGGTTTTGTGATGCTGCTGGGCGAGATCACCACCACAGCCCAGGTTAACTACGATCAGCTCGTGCGCTCCGTCGTGCGTGACATCGGCTATACCGACAGTTCGTTTGGCTTCGATGCCGATACCTGCGGTGTGCAGGTGGCCATTGCAGCCCAGAGCCCTGATATCGCCCTGGGTGTCGATCAGGCCAAAGAGGCCAAAGAAGGCGAAATGAGTGACGCCGATATCGAAGCGGTGGGCGCCGGTGACCAGGGCATGATGTTTGGTTTCGCCTGCAATGAGACCGCTACCCTCATGCCCATGCCCATTTATCTGGCCCACAAGCTGGTAAAACGCCTGACCGATGTGCGCAAAAGCGGGCAATTGCCCTGGCTGCGACCCGACAGCAAAAGCCAGGTGACCGTAGAATACGCGTACGGCCGGCCCAAACGTATCCATACCGTACTCATCAGCACCCAGCATGCGCCCGAGATCAGCCAGGAAGAGATTCGCACAGCCCTGATCGAACACGTGATCAGACCGGTACTGCCTGCTGAACTGGTTGATGATGATCTGCTCATTTACACCAATCCCACCGGCCGCTTTGCTGTGGGCGGCCCCATGGGTGATGCCGGCCTCACCGGCCGCAAGATCATCGTCGACACCTACGGCGGCATGGGTCGCCACGGCGGCGGCGCCTTCAGCGGTAAAGACTGCACCAAGGTGGATCGCAGCGCTGCCTATGCTGCCCGCTGGGTGGCCAAGAACATCGTGGCTGCCGGTCTGGCCGACCGCTGCGAAATCCAGCTTGCCTACGCCATCGGCGTGGCGCAGCCGCTCAGCATCAATGTTGAAACCTTTGGCACCGGCACGATCAGCGATGAACGCATTGCCCAGCTCGTGAACGAGCACTTTGATCTGCGCCCCGGTGCCATCATTCGCGATCTCGATCTGCGCCGTCCCATTTATCGCCAGACCGCGGCCTATGGCCACTTTGGCCGTGACGATATCTCACTGCCATGGGAACGCACCGATCGTGCCGAAGCGTTGCGCGCGGCTGCCGGCGTGGAGGCTGTCAGGGCCTGATCGCCTGATGACTGTGAAGTACATAGAAAAAGTCCCGGGACAAAATCTCCCGGGACTTTCTTTTTGGCCGACAGA
>JAJRXO010000537.1 GCA_024276255.1 Chloroflexota bacterium
AGGCACCTCCTTTCAGAAAAGTGTTATGGGTGAAAACCGGTCATTCTGGAAAACAAGGCATGCCAAAATGATGGCTTGGCATCGTGGGAGAGTGAGGATGATGGTGGCTACGAGGGATCGGGTACTGCCACGTAGCAGATACGCCGGATTGTACTGTTGTGTGCCACAGATTCAGGTTGGTCGGATTGTAGAATAACAGGGATGCAGTCGTCAAACAGATAAAAATAGACGGTCTCAGGCACTGAGCAGTCGATTGCAAATGGGGCATATCACCAACGTATCGCCATACAGTTGTTGGCGTATCGCTGTTGGCAGAGTAGCCCCACAACCACTGCAACTGTTGCCGTGTAATCTGGCTACAGCCACACCCAGCTTGCTTTTGCGCAGGCGTTCGTAGCGTTGCAACGAAGCCGCCGGAATTTGCGCTGTGAGCTGTGCACGTCTCGCCTTCAATTTGCGCGCCTCGGCGATGATCTTGCTCTTTTCCGCCAACAGATCAGCTTCATTTTGCGCCCACTCGGCCTGAATCCGACTTAACTGTTCTCCGGCGGTGGCAAAGGTCGCTTCCGCTGTCTCAAGTTCCAGGATCGCTTCCAGCACGCCTTCCTCCAGGGTGTCGAGGTGGCGCTTGAGTGATTCCACATTTTTCTGCAGGGCAATCTGTTCCCGCGGATCCTTGATCTTTCCCCCATACAACTGCTGTTCCTGGGATTTGATGCGACGGACTTGATCGGAGACTGCTGTTTCCCGTGATTTACGTTCTTTGCGCCAGTGCTCAAGGTTGGCTTCGGCCTCATTCATGGCCTTTTGGGCCTGCGTCAAAGCTTCAGGCGTTTTCAATGCTGCCTGGATTTCAGCATAACGCTTGCGGTAGCCATCTAGCTTTGTATCAATTGTCTGCAAAGCTGCCAATTTTTCGATAAGGCGCATGGTCCTCTTTTGCCGAAGCCCAGTGTGGAGAGCGGATGAACGGTGCCTGGATATTGTAGCATATCTTGCGGTGATACAAAATTCGTAGCTAGAGGACTCGTTGTCGTATAGTCCCCTTGAACATTGCCCCCGACTCATGATAGCATGATTCGCGAAACACCTGTTCCTGCCGGCTCTAGTCCAATTCCACCGGCGATCTCACTGATCTCATGTCCGATCTCGAAGCCCGTCTCCAGCGCTTACGTGCGGCCGGTCGTCTCAAACGACGATCCGGGCGTGCGCCCGCGGCCACCGGGGCCCGTCCAGACAACATCCCCGTACGGCAATCTGAGATGGAGGAAGTGTGCGGCGCAGACGGATGCTTTGTGTTACGCACCCTGCGCTACGAACTCACACATCAGCAAGGCGATGTGATGCTGGGGGCGGTGTTACAATTGCCCGCCCAAACCGCTGCCCATTTGGGGGCTGCTGATATCGCACCCACATTCAGTTTCCACGACGCCGTATTTCTCGATACGGAGACGACCGGGCTTGCCGGGGGCACTGGCACCATCGTCTTTTTAACCGGGGTAGGGCGATTTGAAGACGACGCTTATGTGATACGTCAGTTTTTCGCCCGCAATCCCGGCGAAGAGGCTGCCTATCTGCCCCATCTGGCGGAATTACTGGCAGAGGCACAGGCAGTTGTCAGCTTCAATGGCAAGTCGTTCGATATCCCCCTCCTGCGCAGCCGTTTTATCCTCGCCGGTCTGTCCCCCGATTTTGTACAGCTTCCCCAACTGGATCTGCTGCATCCTGCCCGTCGCCTGTGGCGGCAACGTTTGCAGTCGTGCTCCCTGCTGCATCTCGAGCAGGCTATCCTGCACCATCGCCGCGCTGCTGCCGATATCCCCTCCTGGCAGATCCCGAGTATCTGGTTTCGATACGCCCGGGGCGAGGGCAACGATGACGAAATCGCCGGCGTGTTGTATCACAATCAGGAAGATGTTTTGAGTATGGCCCCGCTGGCCCACGTTCTGGGAGGCACGTTATGCGGCCTTCTGCCGCCTCACCCACACGATCTGATATCATTGGCCCGCCACCGGTTGCGCATGGATGATATCACGGGGGCCACGGCCGCATATGAACAGGCTCTGTCACTACCCCATCTCCCTCTGCAACGCAGCCAGCTCATGCTGGAGCTGGCATCGCATCTCAAGCGCCGGCACGGACGCCAGGCCGCGCTGAACTGGTGGCAACACGTGGCTGCCGATGACACCCTGGCAGCCGTCGAAGCCCACATCGAACTGGCCAAATACCACGAATGGGAAAGCAGAGACCTGCAAGCGGCGCTGTTGTGGACAGAACAGGC
>JAJRXO010000040.1 GCA_024276255.1 Chloroflexota bacterium
CCGCGTGGAGCTGGCCCGGCGGGGACTGGAAACGCCCCATCCCACCATCTTCAGCCAGGGGCGGGATGCCGGTGTACCGCACAACACCGGCCAGCCCGACATGCCCCTGCAGCTTGGTCAGCCCATCATCTTTGATATCTTCCCCCGAGACAGCGAGAACGGTTATTTTCACGACATCACCCGCACCTTCTTCCTGGGTTATATGCCCGATGAACTGGCGGCGCGTTGGCAGCACGTGAAAGAGGCCTTCGACGCGGCCATGTCAGCATTGGTTGTGGGACGACCCTGTCGCGAATACCAGGCGCTGGTGTGTGACATCTTCGAAGACCTCGGTTATCCCACCACCCGCAATCAGCCGGGCACCTTGGTGGGCTACAATCACAGCCTGGGCCACGGCCTGGGGCTGGATGTGCACGAGCAGCCGGGATTGAATCTGCGACCGGGAAACGACACGATCTTGCAACCGGGTCATGTGTTCACTATCGAGCCCGGTTTGTATTATCCCGACGAGGGATGGGGTATCCGCATTGAGGATACCGTGGCTTTCGATGCCGATGGCAGGCTGATCAACCTGTCAGATTATCCCTACACCCCGGTCATCAGCCTGGATTGAGCCCGTATGGAGACTGTCGTCGGACGTAAACGCGTGATTCCCGCCCGCAGTCTGTCACGGACTGGCTACCGTTCATGGCTGATCGGCCTGGCGGCTTTGCTGTTGCTGGCCGTAGGCGTGTGGTGGTACCAGCAGGTGCTGGTGGTGACGGTGCAGGTGGGCGAGCGCAGCCGCCGTTTCTACACGCTCACCCGCGATCCACAGACCCTGTTGCTCCGTTATGGCTACACACTGCACCCTGCCGACATCCTGACAGCGCCCACCCGTCTTCATGATGGAGCGCGCATCGTGCTACAGCCGGCGCGGCCGGTGCGCATCATGGCCGACGGCCGAACGCGATTGCTCTGGACCCAGGCGCAGGAAGTGGGTGATATCTTGCGGGAAGCAGGGCTGGTATGGAGCCAGGAGGATGAATTGCGGGTGGATGGAATGCCGGCGACGCCTGACAGCACCCTGCCCCCGCGGCGTAGAACCGAGCCCCCCGCGGATCCATCGGCAATGCCCTGGGCCAGTGATGAGCAGATCGTGTCGATTTCTGTGCAGCGAGCTGTGCCCATTCAGGTGATCGACGGCGATAACCTGCCCGCGACCGTGGTCACCACGGCCACGACCATCGGTGAGGCGCTGGCTGCCGCAGACGTGCCCATCTATCTGGGCGACACCGTATTTCCCGCCCTCAGCAGCCGTGTACGACCGGGCCAGCGCGTGGTGATCCGCCGCTCGCTACCTATCCGTGTCACCGTGGCTGGCAGGCAGTTCAGCACCCGCAGTCAGGGGCGCACGGTGGGCGATGCGCTGGCCGCCTTGGGCGTGCCTGTGATGGGGCTGGATCGCGTGCAGCCGTCGTTGCAGACCCCCCTGCGGCCTCACACCGAGATCACGATTGTACGTGTTCAGGAACGCTTTGTCTATGAGGACGAATATCTGCCCTTCGAGACGATCTGGGTGCCGGATGACTCTCTGCCGATTGACCAACGACGGGTGAAGCAGGGCGGCACCGCCGGCATCAAACGCCTGCGCTACCGCGTGCGTATTGAGGACGGCGAGGAAATCAGCCGCACCCTGGAGGATGAATGGCTGGTTGTGGAGCCGCAGACCAAGATCATTGCCTATGGCCGCAAGATCGTGCCCCAGACCCTGGAGACACCCGAGGGCGCCATCACCTACTGGCGCAAGATCCGCATGTTTGCCACCTCGTATAGCCCGGGAACCTCGGGTGTGGATCCGTCACGACCGTGGTACGGCCGCACACGGCTGGGCCTGCTCATGCGTCGCGGTATTGTGGCTGTGGATCCCAGTGTGGTGAACTTACGGCAGGAGCTGTATGTGCCCGGTTATGGCAAGGGCCTTGCCGCTGACACAGGCTCGGCCATCAAGGGCAAGCACATCGATCTGGGCTACGACGATCATAACCTGCGTTTGTGGCGGCAATGGGTGGATGTGTATTTGCTGTGGCCGCCGCCGCCCGATTATCAGATTCGCTACGTTCTGCCCGACTGGCCGCCTGCGCCATGAGCCTGCCCAATCCCACCCTCCTGCCTCAGCTCAAGGCCCTGGGAA
>JAJRXO010000538.1 GCA_024276255.1 Chloroflexota bacterium
AATGCGCAGGGCCTGATACATGCTTATCTGTTGCGAGGCAGCCCAGCGGCCGAGCTGGCGCACTGTACTGATGCCGATGCGCCGCGGCGGCACGTTGATCACGCGTTGCATGCTGATATCGTCGTCAGGATTCTGCACCAGTCGTAAATAGGCGATGACATCCTTGATCTCGCGGCGATGGTAGAAGCGTGTGGCCCCCACCAGACGATAGGGCATACCGCGATGGATGAACGCTTCCTCGATGGCACGGGACTGGGCATTGGTACGATACATGATGGCGCAATCACCCGGCACAGCAACACCCTGCTTCTGCAATCGCAAAATCTCGTCGATGATGAATTCGCCCTCCTCGCTCTCATCATAGGCCTGATGAATCACGATGGGATCGCCGCCACCGGCCTCGGTGAATAGTTTTTTGGGCGTGCGATGGCGATTGCGACTGATGACGGCGTTGGCGGCATCGAGAATGGTCTGGGTGGAACGATAATTCTGCTCCAACAGGATGACTTTGGCCTGCGGGTAATCCTTGCGAAAACGATCTACATTGCGATAATCAGCCCCGCGGAAGCGATAGATCGACTGATCCTCATCTCCGACGACAAACAGGTTGCCGTGACTGCCGGCCAGCAGTTTGATCAGCCGATACTGGGCCGTGTTGGTATCCTGGAATTCATCGACCAGGATGTGGGTGTATCGTCGCTGATATTGTTCGCGGATATCGGCGTGATCGCGCAACATGAATACGGTCTTCATTAACAGATCGTCGAAATCAAGACCATTGCTGAGGGTCAGCAATTCCTGGTAACGACTGTACACACGCTGCACGATCTCATCGAAATAGGTATCGGTGGGATAGTCGGCAGGCGTGATGAGTTCATTCTTGGCGCGGGAAATAGCGCTGTGCACAGGCCGCGGGCGATAGCGCTTTTCGTCGATATTGAGATCGCGCAACGCCTGTTTGACGACCTGAAGCTGATCGTCGCTATCAAATATGACGTAGCGAGGATTGATTCCGATATGCTCGGCCTGCACGCGTAGCATGCGGGCACAGATACGATGAAAGGTGCCCAGCGTGAGGCCGTGCAGGCCATCGTAATGGCCCAGCAGGGCCTCTGTTCGCTCGCGCATCACGTTGGCAGCCTTGTTGGTAAAGGTAACGGCCATGATGCGCCAGGGTTCAACGCCCAACACGTCGATGAGATAGGCGATACGATGCGTGAGTACACGGGTTTTGCCGGAACCAGGGCCGGCCAGCACCAGCACCGGGCCGGAGCCAATGGTAACGGCCTCACGTTGTGGGGGATTGAGGATGTCGAGAAGGGTCATGGGCGGGGATAGGGGTGGGGAGTGCGGGACATAGGAGGATCGATCATCATTGCTCACGCCTGCTGATCAGCGACTGAACGACTTCAGCAGTGCGGCTGGCAGTAACATCCCAGCTAAAACGGGCGGCCTGGGCCACCAAGCGCTCGGGCGCTGGAGGATGGTCGAGAGCGTGCAGAATAGCATGCGCCAGGGCGTGAGCATCGTTCACGGGCACAGGGGGCAGGGTATCGCCCACCACTTCGGGCAGGCTGCTGCTGTCGCTCACCACTGCCGGGGTGCCGCAGGCCAGGGCTTCCAGCGGTGGCAGACCGAAGCCTTCGTAACGGGAGGGAAAAAGAAAGAGATCGGCCAGCGTATACAGCGCCGGTTTGTCGGCGTCGGGCACGAAACCCAACAGGCGCACCTGATTTTGCAACTGCAGTCGCTCGATCCAGGGCCGGGGATCGGTGAACCAGGCATGATCGGGCGCGGGCAATTTGCCGGCAATCAGCAAGGGAGGCAATTGTGGCTGGTCGTCACGGGCCAGGCGATAGGCTTGCAGCAGCAAGGGGACATTTTTACGCGGATCGAAGCCGCCAAGATAAAACAGGAAGCGGGGGGGGAGCTGATAGCGTGTACGCACATCATCGAGCAATGCTTGATCACGCACGGGCGCGTGGGGCGCGCCCAGGGCCTCGTACGTAACATGGATGCGGGTACGAGGAATGCGTAGATGCCGGGCGATGTCGGCGGCAGCAGAGCGGCTGACCGTGAGTACGGCCCCCGCCCGACGGGCGCTGTAGCTGACGAGCCGATTATAAAGACGGGCCGTGGGTTTGGTGGCGTAGTCGGGCAACAGCAGGGGGATGAGATCGTGAATGGTAACGATGTTGGCGGCACTGCTGCGCAATGGGCTGCCCCAATAAGGCGTAAAAAGAACATCGGCCTGCCAGCGACGAGAGGCACCGGGCATGACCACCTGCTCCCACAACAGCTTGATCAAGCGGGCGCCCCGCGCCCAGGATGGCCATGACAGGGATCGGGGCAGGATGCCGGCAGGGACAGGCGTAGGCGCGGCGGGCAAAGGCAGACCGGGCGGCGGCTCCTGGGGCAGCAGAAGCACGATCTGCCAGTCGGGGAGGGCAGCCGGCAGGTGCGCCAGCAATCCATGCAGATACTGGCCCGACCCGGTGGTGCTTTGGCCCCAAAACCAGCCGTTTACAAGCAGTCGCGGGCTCAAAAAGCTGCCAACTCCTTCGCGGCCTGCACGATTTTGGCGGCATTGGGGCGATAGGCGTCTTCCAGCGGGGGGCTGAAGGGCACCGGCGTATCGAGCCCGCCCAGCCGGTAGATGGGGCCATCGAGCCAGGTGAAAGCGCGCTCGGCAATGAGGGCGGCGATTTCGGCGCCCAGCCCCAACATGCGATTGGCCGAATGCACGATCAACACCTTGCCGGTCTTGCGGGCCGTGTCGAGAATGGCTTCTTCGTCCAACGGCTTGAGGGTACGTAAATCCAGCACCTCAGCCGAAATGTCTTCCCGGGCCAGTTGTTCAGCAGCCTTCAGCGCCTCGCGTACCTGCGTTCCGTAAGTGATAATGCTGATGTCGTCGCCCTGGCGCGCCAGATTGGCCTTGCCGATGGGCACGATGTACTCGCCCGCGGGCACATAGCCCTTGAGCGAACGATAAAGCGGCTTGCTTTCGAAATAAATGACGGGGTTGTTATCTCGAATGGCGGCGATCAGCAGGCCTTTGGCATCGGCGGGGGTGGCGGGAGCAACCACCTTGAGGCCGGGAGTATGAACAAACCAGGCTTCAGGATTCTGGCTGTGGAAGGGCCCCGAACGGATGCCGCCATCCGAGGGGGCTCGAATCACCCAGGGCACAGCGCTACCCCAGCGATAATGTGTGGTGGCAGCGAATTGCACAATGCTGTCGAAGGCGGTGGTGATGAAATCGGCAAATTGCACCTCCACGACCGGTCGCAGGCCCATCAGGGCCATGCCGTTGGCCATGCCGGTAAAAGCCAGCTCGGCCAGGGGGGTGTTGAGGACGCGTTCGGGGCCAAACTCAGCTTCGAAGCCTTTGGTGACCTTGAAAGCGCCGCCAAATTCACCGCCCACATCTTCACCCAAGATGAGGACATTCTCATCGCGGCGCATCTCCAGGCGCAAGGCCTCACTGATGGCGGCGATGTAGCTCATCTGCTGACGGTCCTGGTCGTCGGCAGCATCCGTGAATCCAAAATTGGTGGCAGTTTCAGACATGGGTGTGGCTTCCTGCAAAAAGATTGCGATTCAGGGGGCGTAAACGCCCTCACTCACGGTAGCGGGGTCAGGCCAGGGGCTGTCTTCGGCAAACTCGATGGCAGATTCGATCTCGCGCTGGCAGCGTTCGCCGATTTCGCTCAGCTCCACGGCATCGGCCACGCCTTCCTGCTGCAACACACCTTCGTAACGACGTAATGGATCCTTGGCCTCCCACTCGGCCAGCAGTTCGCGGGGCACATATTCGGCGCCGTCGTGAATGGCATGACCCAGCATGCGCATGGTCTTGGCCTCGATAAGCGTTGCGCCTCCGCCCCCGCGGGCCCGGTCGATGGCCTGGCGCACAACGCTGTATACGGCTTCCACATCGTTGCCATCCACAGTAACGCCCGGCAGCCCGTAGGCTGCGGCCCGCACGACGAGATCGGGGACTTTGGTCTGCTGGCTCAGGGGGGTGGAATAGGCATACTGGTTGTTTTCGACGATGATCACCAGGGGGGCATTGAACACGGCCGCCATATTCAGCACTTCGGCGAAAAGGCCGGCGCTGCTGGCGCCATCGCCCACAAACGTGAGGGCAGCGCGCGCCTCATGGCGATAGCGAAAGCTCATGGCCACCCCCAGCGCCACCGGTAACGATTGCGGCAAGTGGCTGATAAAGCCGATGATGCCATGTTCGAGATCACCCATGCCGTGCAGATTGGCATCTCGACCGCGGGTGATGCCGGTTTCGCGGCCCAGGAGATTGGCAAAAATGCGCCTGGGGCTCAGCCCACGCAGTAAATAACATCCCAGATCGCGATGCATCGGCGCCACCACATCATCGGGATACATGGCATAGGCCGCGCCCACACCGATGGCCTCGTGGCCGCGTTCGCTGAAGGTGCCGCCTACTCCCCGGCCCTGTTTCCACAGCGCCAACATGCGATCATCAAAGGTGCGGGTGAGGCGCATCCAGTAATAAAGTTCCAGCTTTTGTTGTGGAGAAAGTTGGGTGTGAGTCATGATGTGTGGAGAAGTAGTGGGAATTTGGGATGGGGAAACGTATTTCTACGGCGGTCATTACGCCAGCGCCTGCAACCGATGCCACACCAGGTCCATCAGTTCGTGCACTGTGGCGCGGTCAAAAGCAAAACGGGCGCCGGCAGCCCGGAAGAGCTCGGGAAGAGATCGGGTAGAGCCCAATGCCAGGGCCTGCTGGTAATCATGCAGCGCCTTTTGCGGATCGCTGAGGGCGTTACGCCAGATCTGCAAGGCGCCCAGCTGCGCCAGGCCGTATTCGATGTAATAAAACGGCACGCCGAAAATATGGCCTTTGCGATGCCAGCCGGTTTCTTTTTCCGCCTGCAGGCCGCTGAAATCGATGCCCGGCATAAACCGATCCCACAATTCGCTCCATTTGCGGTCAAGATCATGGGCATCGAGCTCTGTCGGCGCCTCGCTATACAACCAGTGCTGAAAGGCGTCCATCACGGCCATGTAGGGGAAGAAGAACACAATGCCGCGCAGTTGTTCGGCGATGGCCCGGCGCAGATCATCCTGATCGTAGAATCCACCCCGTTCCCGCGACCAGTAGGGGATCGTGAGCAATTCCATGGACATGGACGCCACCTCGGCGAATTCCAGCGGGGCATCGTAGTTCCACACCAGCGATTGTTGACGAAAGGCCTGTGCAAAATGGAAGGCATGGCCTCCCTCATGCAGCAATGTGCGCACATTACGGTGCGAACCGGCAGCATTCATAAAGATGTAGGGCTGCCCGCTGACGGGGAAGCTGTTACAATATCCACCGGGCGCCTTGTTGGGACGCGATGCCAGATCGAGCCAGCCCTCGCGCATGGCGCCGAAGCAGTCTCCCACATCGGGATGCAGTTGCCGGAAGATGCGATGCACGGTTTCTTCCAGCTCGGCGGCGTCCTGGAACGGGCGCAGGGGCGTTTCTTCGGGATCGACGGTGATATTCCAGGGGCTGTTGATGCTGGTTTCCCAGGGCCGCAACGAGGGCAGATCCAGGGCCCGGGCAGCCTGATGATAGAGCTCTGTGGCCAGGGGGACGACTTCGTGAGCAATGGCATCGTGGAAAGTGGCGGCATCGGCCGGGGTGTAATCAAAGCGGCCCATCGCCTGCCATTGATAACTGCGGAAGTCGGCGAATCCGGCATTGGCAGCCAGGCGGCGGCGCCGATCCAGCATCTGCATGAAAAGATCGTTGAGATCAGCCCGACGGGCCAGATACGCGTCCATAGCTGCCCGCCACACCCCCTGACGCTGAGTGCTGTCACGATTGGCGAGCATCACCTCGGCTTCGGGGATGGTTTTTTGCTCGCCCTGCCAGTCGATGCTCAACCCACCGATGATCTCATCATACTGTTTGTCCAGCAAACGCAGTTCACTGATGATGGGCACGTTTTCAGCCCGGAAGATTTCAACTTCGGCCCGGAAACGCTGCAACAGGCGGGCCGTATCGGGGTCGGATTGATAGCCGTCCACGGCCAGGAGCTTTTGCTTGAGCTTTTGTTCGGCCTGGCTGACGGCAGGCAAGATGTCCTTGACGAGCACCCTGAAGAGGGCATCCGCCTCGGCGTCGGCTGTGTTTTCGCTGATCTGTCGATAGATTTGAGCGCTTGTCTCCTGAATCACTGCCGCCACGTCGCTCCATTGTTGCAGCCAGGGGCGTACGCTTTGCGGCGTGAGTGGGGTGGCCTCGAGTTCGGCAAAAAGGGGGGCTATGCTGGGCCAATCCAGAGGATCAAAGTCGGGGGGAGAGGCGTTTGTCATGGGGGATGTTGCTCGAGGGAGGAAATATTGCGGCTGGTTTTATGAGCGCATGAAAGCGAGCGATCATGCCCTGCTTGCAGGCGCCCTTGGTTCTTAGTATAAACGTGAGCCCTGTGCCGGGTCAATTGGTCTGAGCTAATAGACAAAATTGCGTAAATAGTAAGGCACGCGCTTGGGCCCCTGCGGCGGTGGGGGCAATGTCAAGGCCTGACGGATGGCAGCCAACTGAGTCTGGATGAGCTCAGGGGAGGGTGCGGCGATGCCGGCGGCGCGGGCGATGGCCTCGTAGGGGGCAGCGGGATCCGATTCAAAGGGACTGAAATAGATGATATCATGGCCATCGAGCGGCATGGCATTGAGGATGGCAGCCGTCTCGGTGCAGTGGCAGAGGTGAAAGCGCTCGCCCCCGACACCCAGCAATACGATAACACCTACCTGTAAACCGGCCTGTTTCATGCGCCCGACCACCTCCAGCATGGTGTGAGCGGAGCTGGGTTTACGCAGCCAGAGCAGCAGGTCTTCGCAGCCGCTCTCCAGACCCAAATACACCCGCCGCAGGCCGCGGCGCGCCAGCTCACGATAATCGGCAACGCTTTTACGCTCGGCACTGAAGCCATCGACAAAGGCGTACAGGCCCGTCATGCCTCGCGGATGCTCGCGTAACCACTGTCGTTGCCGGGCGGCTGCGATGGACGGGGGCATGATCTGAAAGTGCCCGGCTATCACATCCAGCAACGGCAACAGGCGTCGCTGAGGGATAATCAGGGCATTGGCATCAGCCAGGAAGATGCTGCGGCGCAGGCGCAGGCCATCTCCGAAGAAGTCAATCACGTCGTTGATGTGCTGATCCAATTCCGTCGGCGATTTGATGCGAAAAGGGCGATCCCGATACAGGGCGCAGAAGGTGCAGGTGTTGAAAGAGCAGCCCTCGGTAACCTGCAGCACCAGGGCCTGATATTGGTCAGGGGGAAGAATGGAAACGGGCTTGTAAAGGCGCTGGAATTGTTCAACATCGGCCGCAGCGTCAAAGCGCAGTATGCTCGTCAACACCTCACGCAACTCGTCATCGGTAACCACTGGTAGCAGGATGGAAACCTCCTGCTGAACCTGCTGCAACAGCGCCTCGGCATCATGCGGCGGCAGCCACTGGTGATGACGAACCCCCTCCTGCTGCCAGCGGGCCAGCACGCGGCCATCCAGGCCCCGGCGCAGATGCCTGCCCTG
>JAJRXO010000539.1 GCA_024276255.1 Chloroflexota bacterium
TCGGTCGCGAAAAATAGCATGACTCCCGTCATTATTGCCCATCGCGGCGCCCGCAGCCTGGCGCCGGAAAACACCCTCCTCGCCGCCCGCAAAGGTTATTTTGCGGGTGCCGATTTGTGGGAGACCGATATCGCCGTCACGGCGGATGGCCAGCTCGTACTCATGCACGACGACTCGCTGGCCCGCACCACGAATGTTCGTCAGGTCTTCCCCGATCGCGAACCATGGTTTTTCAGCACATTCACCCTGGCGGAGATCCAGCAGCTTGACGCTGGCAGCTGGTTTGTCGATACCGATCCCTTCGGCCAGATCGCTGCCGGCAGGCTCAGTCCTGCCGACGTGGCCGCCATCCGCGGTGAGCCGGTGCCCACGTTGCGCCAGGCCCTGCAACTCACCAAAGATCTCAACTGGTGCGTGAATCTGGAGCTCAAGCGCCAGCCCGCGCCCCAGGACCGATTTCCCCTCGTGGAGGCGGTTCTGGCCGAAATCGCGGAGGTGGGGCTGGCCCCGCATCAGGTGATCATCTCCTCCTTCGTGCACGAATGGCTGCGCATGGTGGCCCGTCTACGACCGGACATTGCCATTCAGGCCCTGGTGGGCTATCACGAAGATGATGTACTGGACTGGCGCGCCCCGGTGTTCCCCGTCTACAATCCCCGCGTCACCCTGATCACGGCTGACGAGGTGCAACAACTGGAAGCCCGCGGCATTCACATCAATCTCTTCACGGTCAACGATCCCGCCACCTGGCAACGCTATATCGCAGCCGGCGTCAGCGGCATCATCACCGACTTTCCCCAACAACTATACCCAATCCTCCACCCCACTCAAGCCCAGGTGGCTCCCATGTACCCCGATGTCGAACCCGCGATTTGCATCATCAACGGCTATCCCAGGACCAGTCGCCAGAAATTCACCCGCGACCAGGTTTCGCAGGCGCACGAAAACTACATCCGTTTTCTGCGTCAGTACGTCCCCAAAGCCCGCATCGACATCCTCTACATTGCCGATCCCGACAGCAGCCTGCCCACCGGAACCAATCTCACTTCCTATGACGCCTACATCTGGACCGGCTCTGATCTCACCGTCTATCATGACGATGATCCGCGAGTCAGTCGGCAAATCGAATTGGTGAGGGCCATCTACGAAGCCGGGCCCCCGCAATATGGCAGTTGCTGGGGCATTCAGTTGGCAGCCGTGGCCGCCGGCGGCGAAGTGAAAAAGAACCCTCGCGGCCGTGAATGGGGCATTACCGGCATCCTCCGCCAAACCGCGGCTGGCCGCGAATCGCTGCTGCTCAGGGGCAAACCCGAAAGCTATCACGGCTTTATCATGCACCTGGATGAAGTCACCCGCGTGCCGGAAGGCGGCACGGTGCTGGCCACCGGTGAACACACCCATGTGCAGGCCATGGTGGTCAAATACGGCAAAGGGGAGTTCTGGGCCACTCAGTATCATCCCGAATACAATCTCTTCGAAATGGCGCAGTTGATTGATGCCCGCTCCGGCCCCCTGGTGAAAGAAGGCTTTTTCGACAGCGAAGAGGCCGTGCATGCTCACGCCGCAGCCCTGCGCCAGCTATACAAGGATCCGCAGAACCCGCTCCTGCGTCAGCAACTGGGCATCGGCGATGATGTACTCGATCCGCAGATATTGCAACAGGAACTGCGCAACTGGATCGATTTTCAGGTGGTTCCGGCGATGAGGTAAAAAGCTCAGTCGATCTGTTCCGCCAGTGCCTGGGGTGTGGTCACAGGTAGATGGCAGGCATAGTTCTGGCACACATAGGCCGCGGGCTGGTCATGTACCAGTGTGCGGCCTTTGAGCAGGGGCACCAGCTCGGGAGCCTGCGGATCGCGGGGAGACATACCGGCCACCACAACATCGGGTAAAAAGCGGCTGAAGACCGTGTTTCGCAAAGCCGAGGTGCGGGGATCGTCCGGCGATCCCACAATGGCGATCTCGCGGCCGGGGCGCAGAAAGTAATCGAGGGCCGAGAGCAAATGACCGAATCCACTGGGTTGATTGATCATGGGTTGCCGCATGAAACGAAAAATGGTTTCGCTGCGGGCCACGTAATCGGGTCGATCGAGCAGGCGGGCCAGGCGCAGAGCAGCCTCTGCGTAGGCGCTGTTGCCGCTGGGCTCGGCATTATCGAAGAAATCCTTGCGCCGCACGATAAGCTGTTCATGATCATCGGCAGTGTGATAGGCTGCGCCGTGTTCATCATCCCAGAAATGCTGATGCACCTGTTGCAGAAGGGCGTCGGCTGCCTGCAACCATTCCGTTTCCCACGTAACCTGATACAAGGCCACCAGCCCCTCGGCCACCACCGTGTAATCCTCAAGATAACCGTTGAGGCTGGCCTGCCCGTCCTTCCAGCTACGGAACATGCGGCCGTTGGCGTCCTGCATCTCCTGCAACAAGAAGCTGGCGTTGGCGCGCGCCGCCTGCAGATAGTCGGGGCGCTGCAACGCGGCCCCGGCCTCGGCCAGGGCCCGCAACATGAGGCCGTTCCAGGCAGCCAGCACCTTATCGTCGCGTTGAGGCTTCGGGCGCTGCTCACGCACAGCAAACAACTTCGCCCGCCCCTGCTCCAGCACCCCGGCCAGTTCGCTGGCTTCCATGCCCACCTCTGCGGCCAGTGCCTCCAGATCATGGCTCACGTGCAGGATATTCCGGCCCTCCCAGTTGCCTTGCTCGCTGACATCATAATAGCGACAAAACAGCTCACCCACATCTGAACCCAGGTGGGCTTTGATCTCGGCCGCTGTCCACACGAAGAACTTGCCCTCCTCGCCCTCGCTGTCGGCATCCTGGGTGCTGTAAAAACCACCGGCGGCATCCCTCATCTCGCGCAGCACATAGTCCAGGGTTTGCTCCGTCACCTGCCGGAATAGGGGTTCAGCGCTTATCTGCCAGGCATAGAGATAGATTCGGGCCAGCAGGGCATTGTCGTAGAGCATTTTCTCAAAGTGAGGCACCAGCCAGACCGCGTCGGTGGAATAGCGATGAAAACCGCCGCCGAGTTGATCGTACACGCCGCCATAGGCCATCTGCCGCAGCGTGTGCACGGTCATAGCCAGGGCCGCGGGCTGGCGGGTGTGATGATGATAGCGCAGCAGGAATTCAAGGATCATGGCTGGCGGGAATTTGGGCGCAGAGCCAAAGCCGCCGTAGGTGTTGTCATAGAATTGATACAGGGTATCAAAAGCTGCGTCGAGGATCTCGGGGCTGAGATCGCCCTGTGCGGGCAATAGTCGACTGCTCTGCTGCAGACGGTTGGTGAGGGAAGTCGCCGAGCTGCGCATCTCGTCCCGCCGGTCTGCCCAGGCAGCGATGATAGCCTGCACCACGCGGGCAAAGCCGGGCATGCCGTAGCGATCGCCGGACGGGAAATAGGTGCCGCCGTAAAAAGGCTGGCCCTCAGGCGTGAGAAAAACCGACATGGGCCATCCACCATGGCCGGTCATGGCGATCACCGCCTCCATATAAATGGCGTCGATATCCGGCCGCTCCTCGCGATCGACCTTGATACTGATGAAATGGCGGTTCAGGATATCGGCGATGGCAGGATCTTCGAAACTTTCGTGGGCCATGACATGACACCAATGGCAGGCCGCGTAGCCCACGCTGAGAAAGATGGGTTTGTCTTCGGCGCGGGCGCGGGCCAGCGCTTCTTCTCCCCATTCGTACCAGTCCACCGGGTTATGAGCGTGCTGTAAAAGATAGGGAGACGTGGCGTGGATCAGTCGGTTTGGCATAAATAGGTTGGTTGGGGTGAGAGGAGAATCAGCGAGCTTCTTCGCCGATGACGTCGAAACTGGCCACTTCAGGCAACGGTCCCCACACCTTGATCGTCAGCTCGGCGGTCTTGCCCGGGGCCACAGGCCGGGGCAGGGTAATGGTCTCGCTGCGGGCAAAGATGGCTTTGCCCTGACTGTTGTACAGCAAGGCCACCGCCACAATGCGCCGTCGGCTATAACTGGCCGTATTACGCATCCGCACACGCAGGATCACATGCTGGCGTTCGTTCATCAATGCGTCGCCGCCCTCGTATCCCCAGGCCGGCGGGGCCTGTTTGTCTGTATCACGGGCATTGACGATAGTGACGCGGACTGAATCCACCCGATCGAGATCAGCCACATCGGGGGAGATGCGCTGGGTGAGATAGGTGACGGCGCCAGCAGCCAGGATGCGCTGCGGCATCTTCCACGATTCGGCTGCGATGAGCCGGCCATCGTCATCGAGAAGCTGCACCGCGGCTGTGATGTGGTTGAGGTTACGCGTGCGGTTGTTACGGATAGGAGCGGATATCCACAAGGCGCCGCCGCCCGCCCGATAGAACATAACATCCTCGGTATAGATGCCTATCGTGGGATCAGCATCCTGCTCGTCTTCGTCGGGCGGAGGGGGCGCCAGAGGATGTAGATTGTTGCGCATCATATCATAATCCGGCTGGTACAGATCCCAATCATGAGGCGGCGCGTTGAAGCTGGTCATAAACAGAAGGTTACCGGCGCTAAACGCGCGCAACTCGGTGCGATAAAAACCGTCGCCGCTCAGGGTCTCAAACCGAATCATATGCTCGAAATCCGATATAGTTTCGTTGGCCAGTTCCACGTATTCGGGCTGCTGCGGTAAATCGCCCAGGGCATCGCGCAGCGCGGCCGAGAGCATAGCCTGGGAGGGACGATGGTCATAAGAAGAAATACTGATCATGTATTGGGCGTAGCCATTCTTATCGCCAAACAAAACCGCGTCCGCCTCCTCGCTGATGATCCCCCAGGTGGCAGGGATGGTGGTGGTAAAGGCTCCGCTGGGATGCTCATAAAGCAGGCTGGTTTGGCGGCGCAGTTCGGAGAGATCGTGCAGGGTAAAGGTGTCAAGGACGACGGGATAGAGGGGTGCCACCTCGTCCCAGGCGGCATCATCCGCCGACAGGCTCAGGCCAATGACTGCGCCCGATTCGCTCCATACCCCGGCAATGACATGCGCCAGAGGCTCATCCTGCTCCAGTTGGGCGCGAAACTCGATCACACGGCGGCCGGACGGGTCGAGCTCGTCTCGCAAGAATACAAACGTAGCCGGATCGAGCAGCTGGGCCTTGATCAGGGTGTCCGTAA
>JAJRXO010000540.1 GCA_024276255.1 Chloroflexota bacterium
CCGCCAGGCGCGCTGGTCTTTGGTTCGATGGTCTATCGGGCCGAGGACTGAGCCGTGGATTGGCTGGCCCGCTTCGAGCGGGAAATGATGGCGGCCGAGCGAGCACGCAGCCAGGGCAATGAAGGCCGGGCCCGGGTGAGCGCCCGCCGGGCCGCCGGCGTAGTTGCGCAGGTGGCGCTGGCCCGGCTGGGCCTTGACACGCGACAGTTAACGGCGTTCGAGCGCCTGCAGTTGTGGCAGCAACAGACGGATTTACCCCCACGGCTGCATGAGGTTCTGACGCACATGACGATGCGCGTGTCCGCAGCGTACGCACTGCCCCCGGACGTCGATCTGCTACTCGAAGCCCGCTGGCTGGCCGATACGGTGCGCGATGCCTGAACGGCGTTGCGTGTCAAGTCAGATTGCCGCTAATCAGCAGTTTCTCAATTGAAGCGCACATAAGCCCCCACCCCGTCCCTCTCCCTACCGCCCGTTGCGCTCGTGCATGGGGAGGGGCGGGGCAGGGCAAAACGCCATATCTGGAACTGCTGGCCACAAGCAGAGGAGAATCATCATGAGCGATCTTGCCGGTAAAGTGGCGGTGATAACCGGCGCCGGACGTAAAAACGGCATCGGCGCCGCCATTGCCTTACGCCTGGCGCGTGAGGGCGTCGATGTTGTTGTCACCGATCTGTGTGCGCCCCCTGACAGCGATGCCCCTAATCCGGGCGTCGGGCAGTGGCCGGAGCTGCAGGAAGTGGCGGATTTAGTGGCGGCGCAGGGCGTGCGGTCGTTGCCCCTGCGTGCGGATGTAACCAAACCACAGGACGTGAAAGACATGGTGGCGCAGGTTATGCAGGCGTTTGGCCGCATTGACATCCTGGTGAACAACGCTGGTGTGGTATTTGGGCCGGCGCCGGTGGCGCAAATGCAGCCCGATGCCTGGCAGAAAACCCTTGCCGTGAATGCGACGGGCGTGTTTCTGTGCTGCCGGGAAGTCATACCAGCCATGCTGGCAGGCAAGGCCGGTGGACGCATCATCAATATGTCATCGATTGCAGCCATCCGCCCCCGCCCGTATCTGGCCTCTTACGCGGCCAGCAAGGCCGCGGTGATCGCTTTGACGCAATCACTAGCGCAGGAGGTGGCTGCCGCGGGGATCACGGTGAACGCCATCCTGCCCGGCGATATTGAGACCGGCTTCAAACAGTGGGGCCTGCAACTGGAATCCGCCGTCTTCGGACAATCGTATGAGGCGGTCTACCAGCGCACCGTGGCCCAGATCCCCGTGGGCCGCATGGGCCAGCCGCAGGACGTCGCCCATGTGGTGGCGTTCCTCTGCTCCGATGAGGCGGCCTTCCTGACCGGTCAGTGTTATCCCGTGACCGGTGGCCGAGAACTGAGCAGCGCCCCTCTGCCCCGCAGTCAGTGATCGAAAAAAGGAAGGGACGCGGTCTGAATGCGTCCCTTCCTTTATGCTGAAAATAGCGTCGCCAGAGCTAATGCGTATCACGTGTTTCTCGTATTACGCGTTTGAGGGGCAAGCCGCTGGATACGCAATACGCAGTACGCAATACGCAGTTGACCTAAGCTGTTCTCATCGCTCTCAGCGCGAGCCTGCTTGCCGGGCGACTGCTTATCTTACGCAGCCCGACGCACGTCGAATGATTTGCGGCCGATGCGATAGGGTTCATTGCGGCCGAGTATCTGCTCGACGTACGCTTCCTGTACATCAACCCAGGTCTGACGGTCGCGAATGGTGATCTTACCAATGGTACGGCCGGGGATGTCGGCCTGATAGGCGAGCGTGCCCACGACGTCGTTGGGGCGCAGACCATCCTGGCTGCCCAGACTGAGGGTAAGGCGAACCATGCCCTGTTCGTGCGAGGTGGGGGCCACCATGCCGCCACGGCCATTGCGCGGCGCACGGGCAGCCCGACCATTTTGCCGCCGCGGCATGCGGGAGGAGTCACGACGTTCCGCACGGCGGGGGGCGGCAATGGGCATGATCGGCCGCTGTTTTTCTTCATGGCGGGCCAGCTTGAGGGCGACCGCGGCCACGGCGATGGGATCATGACCTTTGGCTATCAGGGTTTCCACGATCTCGCGCTCGCGTTTGGCCCGATCGCGTTGCAGCCATACTTCCACTTCGGCCAGCAGTTTGGCCTCACGGCGCTGACGGATATCAGCCTCGCTGGGCAACTCGGCAAAGGTGATGGACTGGCGAGTGAAGCGCTCGATCTGGCGCAGGCGATAGGATTCACGCCGGGTGACCAGGGTGATGGCCACGCCGCTCTTGCCGGCGCGGCCGGTGCGGCCGATGCGATGCACATAACTCTCGGGATCTTGGGGCAGATCGTAGTTGAAGACATGGGAGATATCGTCGATGTCGAGGCCGCGGGCAGCCACATCGGTGGCAACCAGCACCTTGATGCGGCCCGCACGGAAGTAGCGCAGAACCTGCTCCCGCGCCGCCTGACTCATGTCGCCGTGCAGGGCCGCGGCCGGGAAGCCGCGGGTGCTGAGCTCGTGGGCCAGATCAGCCGTGCCCACCCGTGTACGGGCAAAGATCAGGGCGCTGCTGATGTCCTCGATCTCGAACAGACGGGTGAGGGCAGCCAGTTTGCTGCGTTCGGGTACTTCGTAACAGCGTTGATCAGTCGCAGCCACGGTGAGCTGTTTGTGGGCGATGGTGATCGCCTTTGCGTCCTTCATGTATCGCTTCGCCAGGCGACGGATATCGGCGGGCAGCGTGGCCGAGAAGAGGGTCGTCTGCCGGCTCGCAGGCGTGGCCTCGAGGATGCGTTCGATGTCTTCGATGAAGCCCATGCTGAGCATTTCATCAGCCTCGTCGAGCACGATGGTGCTGAGGCCGTCGATACGCAAGTGGCCCTGGGCCATGAGATCGAGCAGGCGACCGGGGGTGCCCACCACGATGTCGACCCCGCGACGCAAGGCACGGATCTGCGGGGGATAGGGCTGGCCGCCGTAAACGGCCAGGATCTGCGGATGCATGTCGCGACCATAGCTCTTGAAAGCACGGGCAACCTGCAGGGCGAGTTCACGCGTGGGGGCCAGTACCAGGCTCTGTACATGATCGGCGTTGGCTTCCAGAGTCTGCAAAATGGGCAGGGCGAAGGCAGCGGTCTTGCCGGTGCCCGTCTGCGCCTGTCCCAGTACATCCTGTCCGGCCAGCATGAGGGGGATGATGCCGCTCTGGATGGGTGTGGGCTCTTCATAGCCAAGTTGAGTGACTGTCTGCACCAGGGTCGGATGCAAACCTAACGAAGCAAACGTATTCATAGATGTAATCTTCCTTGCGTTCCGGCCTCTTGCCAGTCATACAACACCCTTTGCAAAGTGTTGTCCCATGCTGCTGAGCGCCGCCCTCGTTCGCAAGAAAGAGCCCGCCGTATGCAACAAAAAAGCCCGAATCGTGTCGGGCAATGATTGAAAAGCCAAAACAGAGTAAATAATCGATGTCTCACGATCTGAGACGTCAGCACTGTAGCATAAAGGGAGGTGAAAGGCAAATCACCATGGGTGATTAGGCGCTTGCCAGTCAGCTTTTAGTCCCCTGAGCCAGAAATATACGTCGGAGCAGGAAGCAGGGGGGAGATGGGAGACGGGAGACGGAAGGCGGAAGACGGGAGACGGGAGACGGGAGAGTGCGACGAGGTAGCATTTTCAGGCCCGGTTTTCAGGTTTACCGGTTTGCTTGTTTACTTATCTACCCTTCTCCCGGTCTTGCCTTTTTGGTTCTGGCTTGTCCAGGTCAGGTAGATGGTTGGGGGCGGTCCAGGCGATAGTGGCGGACGTTGTCGCTGGTGTAGATGATCAGCGCCAGCCAGATGATGCTGAAGCCGAGCAGCCGCGTATGATCGAAGCGTTCGTGATACAGGAAAACGCCCAGCAGGAATTGCAGGGTGGGCGCGATATATTGCAAAAGCCCCACGGTGCTGAGGGGAATGCGGTGGGCTGCAGCGGCAAATAACAACAAGGGGATGGCTGTGATCACGCCGGTGCTGATCAGCAGGATGTTGTTGAGCGGGGTGGTATGGGCGAAAACCGCGCTTCGTTGCCCCTCGAGGATGATCAGGTAGGCTGTGGCCGGCAGGAACAGGACGGCCATCTCTGCGGTCAGGCTTTCCAGGGCGTCGAGACGCACTTTTTTCTTGATGTAGCCATACAGGCTGAAGGTGAGGGCCAGGGTGAGGGCGATCCATGGCAGGCTGCCGTAGCTAAGGGTGAGGTAAAGGACGCCCAGGGCGGCCAAACCCACGGCCAGCCACTGCCCGGTTCGCAAGCGCTCACGCAGCAGGATCACCCCCAGCGCCACATTGAGCAAAGGTGTTATAAAGTATCCCAGGCTGGCTTCCACGATAAACCCGGCATTCACGGCCCAGATATAAGTGTACCAGTTAAGCGCCAGCAGGGCCGCGGCGCCGCCCACGTAGATCAGGGTGCGCTTATGACGGCGGGTCGCCTGTACCCAGGCCCATTGCCGGCGCCAGGTGAGCACCGCGGCCAGGAAGACCAGCGACCAGATCATGCGGTGAACGAGGGTCTCGCCGGCAGGAACAGCGCGCAGCCATTTCCAATAGACCGGCAGAAGTCCCCACAGGCCGTAGGCGCCGATGCCGTAGAGGATGCCGCGATTCATGCCATGCTCCTGTGTGTGGAAATTGCGTCGGTTCATCCGGCGCACCATCCGACTTAAGCGGGATGGATGCGACAGTGTATAATGTCAACCGCCATGACGTCAACCTGCCCTCGGGGCAAAACCATCCAGGACGCGATTCAATCTCGATCCCATGCATATCTCCCTCATTGCCACAGTCTATAACGAGGGTGCGGCCATCCGCCCCCTGCTTGACAGTATCATCGCCCAAAGCATGCCGCCGGATGAAGTGGTGATCGTGGACGGCGGCAGCAGCGATGACACGGTCGACCAGATCATGGCCTATGCAGATCGTTTACCGCTGCGAGTGCAGGTTCACGCCGGTGCCAATATCTCGCGGGGCCGCAATCTGGCTATTGCCGCGGCCAGGGGTGACATCATCGCCATCACCGACGCGGGTGTAGTTCTTTCGCCCACCTGGCTGGAAGCCATCACGCGGCCCTTGCGCCACAACCCCGCCGTGCATGTGGTTGCCGGTTTCTTCGAACCCAACCCGGCAACTGCGTTCGAGGTGGCCATGGGTGCCACGGTGCTGCCCGAGATCGAGGAGATCGATCCGGACACCTTTCTGCCATCCAGCCGCTCTCTGGCCGTCCGCAAATCGGCCTGGCAGGAGGTGGGGGGCTACCCTGAGTGGCTGGATTATTGTGAAGACCTGTTGTTTGATTTTGCCCTGCGGGCCCGCTACCAGCATTTTGCCTGGGCGCCCGCGGCCATTGCCTATTTCCGACCGCGGCCCACGCTGAGCGCTTTTTTTGTGCAGTATTTTCGTTACAGTCGAGGCGATGGCAAGGCAGATCTATGGCGTCGGCGTCATGCCATTCGCTATGGCACCTA
>JAJRXO010000005.1 GCA_024276255.1 Chloroflexota bacterium
GAGAAGGCGGAGACGCCCCGGCTAACCCCCACACCGGTCACAACCCGGCCCCCGGCCACGCCCACACCTGCCGAAAGTGTGCGGCTGCCCGGCGCTTATGTGGATGTGCTGGAGGCCGTGCTGCGCAATGCCCCTGCTGGCGATGAGCTGGCCCGTGTGCCCGCGGGCACGCGACTGGGGGTATTGGGCATCAGCCCCGATCGGGACTGGCTGCATGTGCGTTTGCAGGCAGACGCGCAGCAGCCCTCGCTGGATGGGTGGGCCTCGTTGGCCGATGTGATTGTATTCGCGGACATGGACACCCTGCCAGTGCAGGAAATCGTGGTGCGTGAACAGAGCGCCGCTGCCGGGAGCCCGCTGCTGGCAGCCACGGTGCGCGCTGACCGCCTGCATTTGCGGGCCGGGCCGGGCGTCGATCAGGAGATCATACGTACGCTGACCTCTGGCACTGCCCTGCAGGTCGTGGGGCGTACGGACGGGGGCGACTGGGTGCAGGTGGAAACTGAAGCAGGCGAAAATGGCTGGGTGGCAGCACGCTGGCTGGAGATAGACGGCGAGCCGTCCGATTTACCGGTGACGGGTGTTGCCACGACGGCTGTGCCGCTGCCTTCCGTGCTTGCTGCGACGGGGCACATTGTGTTCCAGACCCGCAATGGTGGCGCCATTTATGTGGCTACGGCCTCGGGCGCGTCTCTTCGGCAGGTGGGTCATGGTTTTGATCCGGCCCTGAGCCCTGATGGCAGTCAGATCGCCTTCACGCGCTGGGATGAGCCACGCGGTTTGTGGCTGATGCGGGTCGATGGTAGCGACGCCCGGCGCCTGATCGCCGCCAACCGGCCGCGTTCCCCCACCTGGACTCCCGATGGCAGTGCCATCATCTTTGAACGCAGCACAGGCGAATTCACCTGCTATGATACTCCCTTTGGTTGCAAGTCGGCTGATGAGCTGGACGCGTTTCTTGGTGGGCGAGACTGCCTGACCACGCCTGTGGGCACGTTTTGCCGTCGGGACTTCACGTTGCAGAAACGCAATTATCAGGGCCTGACGCGTTACAATCTCAATGATGGCAGCACGCGCGACCTGCCCGCCAGCCGCACGGCGCGGGCGCCGGTGCACCATCCGCAAACGGATGAAGTGTTGTATCTGGATGGAGCGGGCTATGCGATCACACACGATGTCGGTGACGATGTCCCGAGGCCGTTTCTGCGCGATCGCATCCTGGGCCCGGCGGTCTACAGTCCCGATGGCCGCTATCTCTATCTCAGCCAGCGTACGGGCGATCATTGGGACATCTGGCGCTACAACAGCGATGGCTCGCAGCCGGTGGCCCTCACCGCACCCCCGGCGCTGCGCGATCGCCCGATCAACAACGTGGCCCCCACCGTGAGTCCCGACGGCCGCACCCTGCTGTTTCTCAGCGACCGCAGCGGGCGCTGGGAGTTCTGGCAGATGAACGCGGATGGCAGCAATCAACGGCGTTGGGCGCCGGCCGCGCTGGCCGATATCTCACTGGAGTATAATTATGCCAACGAACGCATGGCCGACTGGGGACCGTGATGCGGCTCAGGTGCCGGCAGGCGGCTTTTGTGGTTTGACCATCACCGTAGTCGCCTGGCGCACCCGCACTTGGCCTGGTCGACCGCCTTTGATGCGGCGCAGATGACGGCGCTCGGTGACCAGCACGGACACGTTGGTATCGTGCCGGGCCTGCGAATAATAGGCCGCCCATGCTGCTGCTTGATGGATGGTTTCGCTGGGGACAGGTTGCCCCTGGCTTTTGATGATCACATGGGAGCCGGGTACTTTTTCGCTGTGCAGCCACAGATCATGGCTTTGTGCCAGTTTCCACGTGACGCGTTCGTTCTGCAGGGCATTGCGGCCGATGATGACCTCGAAGCCGTCTGAGGTGTGGACGCGCAGGGGATGGGAGCGCGCCATCGGCTGACGCTTGCGGGGTTGAGGGATCAGGCCCATCTCCAACACAGCCTGCCGCAGTTCTTCGATCTGGGGGGCATTGTCGGCCAGGTTCAGGTCGCTCTCCAACTGTGCCAGGTAGGCCAGATCACGGTCGGTCTCGGCCAGCAGCCCGGGAACGCGCTGCGCTGCCCGCTGTGCCTTGCGGTAGCGGGCAAAATAGCGCTGGGCGTTTTCTGCCGGGGTGAGGGCGGGATCAAGGGGAATGTGCAGTAGCCCGTCGCCGGTGTCGGCCAGTAATTCCTGATCGCCAGCTTTGATCTGCCAGGCATAGGCCAGGATCCATTCGCCCATGGCGCGCAGGGCGGCCACATCTTCTTCGCTGACCGATTGTTCGCCGAGACCGGCGCGGCGGGCGAGCAGCTTGCGTCGGGCGCGATCGATGAGCGCCTGCACCTGCCGGCGACGGCCGGCGTAGCTGTCGGCGCCCAGCAGGGCGCTGACGGTGCGATGGATGGCCTCGCTGATACTGGACACGGCCTGCACGTGGCCGAGATGCGTGAGCTGATACGGGGCGTAGGCGATTGGCTGACCGGTTTCAGGATGCAGTGCCACGCTAGGAGACCAGCCCCCACGGGTGGGCAGGCTGCGCACCCAGTCCAGCACATCGATGATGGCCGTCGCCTGGCAGTTGGGATGAGTGAGCCGGGCCTGAGCGTCGCCGGTCGCCCGAAACGCCAGCTCGCGGGCCAACAGAGGGCTCAGCCCGGCCGTGTGTTGCAGCAACAGGCGCCACAACCGCGTTTCGGGTTTGGCCGCGGCCAGCCAGCCCTGCACGTCAGCCTGGTTGACGATGTCGATGGGGGTTTTGTTGCGTTGCGGCGGGGGTAGTTCGTAGGCGACCCCGCGTTGCACCACCCGCAAGCGATTGCGACGACTATCGAAGTGGCGGTGCATCTCCAGCACGATGCCGTCTCCATCAAGCAGCAACAGGTGGCTGCGCGTGCCCATGATCTCGGCTACCAGGCGCGTGGGGCCGTGTTCGGCATGTTCAAAGGTGATGAACAGCACCCGCTCCCAGGCGGGCTGAAAAATTTCGGCCACGCGGGCGCCCAGCACCCGTTTGCGGGCCTGCAACAGGAAAGGCGAATCGTGGGGCAGCCCGCGGCGGGCGCGCTCGGGTAGCAAGTGCACACGGGCATATTGGGGATGATCGCTCAGCAATAACCAGCGCCGCTGTCCGGCAGCGAAGATCTCCAGCGCCAGACTGGTTTCGTCGGGTGTGAGCACCACCTGCACCCGACCCTGCAACAGGGTTTCGCGCAATTCGCGTACCACAGCCGTGAGGGTGATGGCGTCCATTCCTATACTGCGGGAGAATCGAGAAGCCGGGCCAGGGCTACGGCAATGTGGACGGCCTGGCGATCGGCGAGGTCGTGTATCTGATGGCGACAGGAGGTGCCGTTGGCTACCACGATGGCGTCGGGGGCGGCGGCGATGGCCGGCAGCAGGCGGTCCTCAGCGATGGCCACGCTGAGCTCGTAATGATCGGCGTCATAGCCAAAGGCGCCGGCCATGCCGCAACAACCCGCCTCGCTGCTGTGCACTTCGGCCTGGGGGATGGCGCGGAGCACGCGCAGGAGCGTGCCTTCGCCGTTGAGGGCTTTCTGGTGGCAGTGCCCATGCACGAGATAGGGATGGGCGGCGGGGCGCAGCGGCAGCGCCTCGGGGTTTTTATCGAGCAGTTGGGCGAGGAATTCGTCAAAGAGAAAGACGCCCGCAGCCACGGCCTGTGTGTGGGGGCCGGGTATGAGTTCGGGATAGTCGTCGCGGATGGTGAGCAGGCTGCTGGGCTCGAGGCCCACCACGGGGAGGCCAGCCTGCACAATGGGCCACAGGGTGTCGACCACGGTTTGGGCGCTGCGTTTGGCCTCGGCGACCAGCCCCTGCGACAACATGGGGCGGCCGCAGTCGAGGCTGGGCAACACCTGTACGCTCAGTCCCGCTGCTTCCAACACCCGCACGGCTGCCCAGCCGACCTCGGGTTCGTTGTATTCGCAGAAGGTGTCGGGCAGTAGCACCACGTCGGGGCGGGACGGCGGCTGCGGACGCTGGCGCTGCCACTGACGGCTGAAGGGGTGGCGGTGGAAGACGGGAAAACTGCGCCGGGGATGGACGTGCAGCAGACGATTGATGAGGCTGCGGGTGGGGGCGAAGTGCAGGCTGCCGTTGACCAGGGGGGCCAGGGGTACGGCCAGAGCCGAAAGTCGGGCAATGTGCGCAAACAGGCGTTTGGCCAGGGGCGGGGGCTGTTGCAGATAGCTCTGGGCCAGAGCCTCGGCCTTGAGCTTGGTCATATCGACCCGGGATGGACATTCACTCTTGCAGGCTTTGCATCCCAGGCAGAGCTCCAGCGCGGCCAGCAGATCGGGATTTGTGAGATCATGGGGTAAGTCGCCGGTAAGCGCAGACCGCAGGAGGTTGGCACGGCCGCGCGTGCTGTGTTTTTCGTCGCCCAGGGCCTGATACGAGGGGCACATGGTGCCCACGCCCAGTTTGCGACATACCCCGGCTCCGTTGCACATCTCGACTGCCTGGGCGAAGCTGCCATCGCCCGACCAATCGAAAAAGCTGTGGGGCAGGGTTCTGGTGGCATAGGCGGGACCAAAGCGCAGGTTTTGATCAGGCGGCAGGGGATCGACGATTTTGCCGGGATTCATAAGGCCGCGAGGATCGAAGATGGATTTAACCTGCCGCAATAATTCGTACAGCTCGGGGCCGAAGAATTCGGGGTTGAGAAAACTACGAGCGATACCATCGGCATGTTCGCTGGATTTAACGCCGTTGTATTTCTGCGCCAGTTGGGAAGAGTAACGGATCAGCTCCATGAGGTGGCGAATATCAGGCTCGTTTTTGAGGTTGAGGATGGGGCGTACATGTATACAGCCGGCGGAGGCGTGGGCGTACATGGCAGCTACCACCCCTCGGCCCTCCATGGCTGCCTGCAATTCGGCGATGTAGTCGGCCAGATGCTCCGGCGGTACAGCCACATCCTCGATGCCGGGCACGGGTTTGGCGTCGCCGCGCATGGAAAGAAGCAGATTGAGCCCGGCCTTGCGCACGTGCCACACATTGGCCTGGCCGTCAGCATCGCTGATGGTGACCAGTGGTTGGCGGTAGTTTTCGCCTTGCAGATGCCTTTTGAGCGCCTGCAACCGGTCACGTAGAAAAGCGGCATTGTCGCCGGCAAATTCCACGATCAAGACGGCCTGCGGATCGCCTTCGATGAAGGTAAGGCGGCGTCGCCAGACATCACTGGCCCGCGTGAGCTGCATCAACACATCGTCGATGAGCTCGATGGCCGCGGGCTGCAGGCCCAGCAGGCCCGGTACAGCCTGCATGGCAGCGATGGCAGATGGAAAGTGAAGGATGGCCAGGGCTTTGTGAGAGGGGATGGGCACCAGATTGAGTTCGGCTTCAGTGACAATGGCCAGGGTGCCTTCGCTGCCCGCCAACAGGGGTGCCAGGTTGATCTCCTCAGTGTCCAGTTGCCGACGGATGATGTCAACGTTGTAGCCGTCGGAGCGCCGCCAGTATTTGGGAAAGCGCTCGTCGATGAGCTGACGGTGTTCCTGGACGAGATCGGTGATCTGGCGGTGGATGGTAGCGGCAAAGCCGTTGCTGCCGGTGGTCAGTTGCGCCCGGCCCGTTGCCCCAATCCAGGTGACGCTGCCATCGGCCAGGATGGTGCGGCAGCGCAGCACATGGTTCGACATGTTACCGTAAACGATGGAATGGGCGCCGGTGCTGTTGTTGCCGATGATGCCGCCGATGGTCGCCCGGCTGCCACTGGCGGGATCGGGACCCACCATGAGGCCGTAGGCTTGCAGGTGGCGGTTGAGATTGTCAAGTGGCAGGCCTACCTGCACCCGTACCCGTTGTAGGTCGGCATCGACCGCCAGCACGCGGCGAAAGTATTTGCTGAAGTCAATGACCACGGCCTCTCCCACGGCCTGTCCAGCCAGACTGGACCCACCCCCGCGGGGCAAGATCGGTAATGCATGCCGGGCACACAGGGCGACCGCGGCCAGCACATCTTCCTCGCGCCGGGGCACCACGACGGCCAGGGGCATGATCTGGTAGATGGACGCATCGGTGCTATACAACAGCCGGGTGGCTAGATCAGTATAAACTTCGGCGTCCGTGGTTTTCTGTAGCTCGGCGGCAAAATCGTTTATGATGGTAGACATGGGGGCCTCGGCAGGGATCAGTCGTTGTTTGTCGCAAGATGCGGTTTGTTGTTGATCAGTCTTTCGATGAGGGTGCGCCAGAATGGCTGGCTGCTATTGGGCCCGGGGGGCGATGCTTTATGGACGGAGGTATCATACCGCAAATCGCAGGTGGCGTAAATACACAACGAAACACGCCACGCCCGCCTGACCGGTTCGACGACGCAACGGCGACAGTTCGTTTCTACTGTTTCGGCAATCGCAGGCCGACGTTGTATAATCCAACTATGTTAAATCACACCCGTATTGTATTGCTTCTGGGAGCAGCCGTTCTGCTGGCATGGTTCCTGCTACCGGGCAATAACGTCAGCATAGCGACCGATACATTTCAGTCGAATCCGGCCACTTATACGGTGCATGAACCGTTTGTGATCGGTTCGGATGGCATCCCGCCTCAGAGCTCTCGTCTGGAAACGGGTGGGATTCCCTTGTATGCGATTGTGCTTTTTCTGATGTTACTGATCCCTGCCGCCGCCATTACCGCCGTTCGTCGTCGCCGATAGTATGCGTATTTTGTCGTTGTTTGTTTCATCTCGTCCTTCGCAGCAACGGATTGTTGGGGGTCTGGTTGTGGCGGCCCTGCTGTTGACGTGGGCGCTGGCCGCGGGGAATATGCCGGTCTCGCAGGCATTTCAGTCTTCGGTGATTCCCTCGCCCACCCCCTTGCCGCCCACGACGATTCCCACTGATACGCCTGCGTTTACGCCAACGCCTTTTGCCACCGACACGCCGCTGCCGCCCACCGATACGCCCTTCCCGACCGACACCCCGTTCCCCACGGATACCCCTTTCCCGACTGATACGCCGATCCCTACGGACACACCGCTACCCGGATACACTCCCGAACTGCCTACCGACACACCGGTGCCGGTTGATACCCCAACCCCGCTTCCTCCCCCCACCGACACCCCCGTGCCTCCGCCGGCCGCGGTGACACAGCCACCGCCGACTCAACCCGCGGCTGGTTCCAGCCCCACTCCGTTGCCGGTTCCCCCCTCCACTCCGCAATCTACTGCCATCGCGCCTGCGGTTCCCCCCAGCGCGCCGCCGGCCGTGGCGCCAGCGCCGGATTCGTCAGTCCCGGACGCGCCGCCAGCTGCCGATGCCGACCGCATGGTGCGTTTGATCGATACCTTTGTGTTGTATAGCGCCTACTTCCTGCTGGGCTGTGGCTTCTTAGCCTTTGTGTTTGTGGCGGGCGCCCTCCTGTTCATGCACTGGCGCAGTTCCCGTTCTCAGGTCGGAGGCTCCGATAGGGAATGAAAACGCGGCACGCGCAGCGCTGGATATTGGTGGGAGTGCTGCTGTTCGCCTGGGCCTGGCGCCTGTCCGGGCTTGATTATCAGTCGTTGTGGCGAGATGAGATGGACAGCCTGATCTTCGCCACCCGGCCACTGGCGCAGGCGCTGAGGATGTTCTTGCGGCCCGGTGAAAACGGGCCCCTGTATTTTCTGGCATTGCGGCCATGGCTGATGGTGATGGGACATTCGGAGTTTGCCCTGCGTTTTCCCAGTGCCTGGATGGGGGTGCTGGCGCTGCCGTTACTTTTCGTGTGGGGGCGTAAACTGTTTGGGGTCAAGGTAGGGGCAGTTGCCATGCTGCTGCTGGCCGTCAATCCCTATCACGTATGGTATAGCCAGGAGGCAAAGATGTACAGCCTGCTGGTGGTGCTGGTACTGCTGGCGCTGTGGATGTTCATGCAGGCCCTGGAACGGGGAGGATGGTGGCGTTGGCTGCTGTGGTGGGCCCTGACTTCGGTGTGTTTTTATGTGCATGTGTTGGCGGTGCTGGTGATCCCATTGCAATTCCTGTGGTTCCTGTTCACCCGTCGCTGGCATGTTCGCTGGCGCAGCTATGCTCTGGCCCTGCTGGCGCTCATAGGTCCCTACATCCCCCTGGTGTGGTGGCAATGGAAGCTGTTTATCAATCCCGATTTCCGCACAGGGCATCCTTTTGTGCCGCTGCTGCGTATGCTGCAGATCCTGTTCGTGGCCCAGGTGCAGGGCATTCCCTCGCGCAGCGGGGTGTGGGCATTTGCGCCGGTCTTTTTTCTGATGTTGGCAGCTCTGTTATTGCCAGCAAACCGCAAACGGCAACGAGGATTGCTGGCCGTGTGGTGGTTTTTTCCGCCCCTGGCGTTGTTTCTGATCTCCCTGCGCATACCTATTTTCACCGAGCGCTATCTGATCTGGATTTTGCCGGCATTTCTGTTGTGGCTGGCCGTGGGCTGGGCTGCCACCTGGCAGATGCAGCGGGTTGTGGCTGTGCTGGTATTGGGACTCTTGTTGGTGTTTCAGATCGGGGTGGGCTGGCAGCAGAGCCATCGCCCCATCAAGTCGGATTTTCGAGCCGCTGCCGCCTATGTGCGCCAGCAGCGTCAGGATGGCGATATCCTGGTGTTTCTCATGCCCTATATCCGCCCCACCTATCGCTATTATGATCCGGGTCCCTATCCCTGGTTCGATGCTCCCTATGCCAACCGTGCGCCCGATGCCGAGAATTTGCCCAGCCGCTTGCAGAGCGGTGTGGAGGGTTATGATGGTGTATGGTTGATCGAAAGCGAGTCTGAACTGTACGACGCTCAGGGCTTGTTACGGCAATGGCTGGAAACGCACGCCACGCGGGATGCAGAAGCGCATTTTACCCGCGTGGATGTGATTCATTATCGGTTGAGCCGGTAGCGGCAGGTCATCCGCCCGGCAGAGGTGGCTTGCCGTTGATCCAGTTGCTGATGTCGATAAAGGTGATGATCACCATGAACGCCAGCAGCAGGGCGAAGCCGGTCATGTGCACCCAGGCTTCTTTTTCTGGCGGGATGCGTTTGCGGCGGACGGTTTCGACCAGGGCAAATACGATGCGTACGCCATCGAGGGCCGGAATAGGGAGCATGTTGAGGAGGCCGAGGTTAATGCTGAGAAATGCCATCAGCGCCAGCAGATCTCGCCAGCCCTGACGGGCGACTTCGGCTGTCACGCGGCCAATGGCCACCAGCCCGCCCACGCCGCCTGCCGGCGCGCTCACATTGGGCTGCACCCAGCTGCGGACCAATGTCCCCAGGCCGTCGAGCATAAGCCCCAGCATGCGCACCGTCTGCTGCCATCCCATGGCGAAGGCCCGCACCGGGCTATAGCGCACTGTCTGGATCTGCTCTGGCAAGATGTAGCCTCTGATTTGAATACCCGATGCGCCCTGTCCTGCCGGGATTTCCTCGGGGAGCCGGGGACGCATGGACGTGCGGATGATCTCGCCGTCACGCTTGACCTGCAGGGAGATAGTGCGTCCGGCATTGGCGCGGATGACACTGCTCACTGACTGGACGCCGGTGAGTTCTTCGTCATTGATAGCTACGATAATGTCGCCCGCCTGCAACCCGGCCTGTGCAGCCGGTGAATCCGGGGCCACTGCCACGATCTGTACGGGGAGTTTGTTATCGTCGCCTACGAACTGCGGGATCCCTGCCATCATCAATACACTGTAGATGATAATGGCGGTAACAAAATTCATGAACGGCCCCGCGGCCATGACGATCATGCGTCGCCACGGCGCCACATTGGGCAGGGCATCGGGCTGGCTAAAGTCACCTTCCTCGCCGGCCATACGAACGAAGCCGCCAAAGGGCAGCCAGTTGAGGGTATATTCGACACCCCCGCGTTCGAAAAGTTTAATGGCACGGGGCGGATAGCCAAAGCCGAATTCGAGAACGCGTACGCCCATCCATTTGGCGGCTATAAAGTGCCCCAGTTCATGCAGGAAAATCAATATTCCCAATACGGGTATTACCGCCAGGCTGGTCAGTTGGAAAGTACCAAACATAAGTTATCCTTTTGTTGTCGAGTTGGTCGCGTGTGTCACTGGTATTCAGGTGGTAACTATACGGGGATGGGCAGAAACGGTTCCGAGACGCACATCTGCAGCGGCCGGGAGATCCATGGATCGAAGAAATATGGACTGATCTCTGATTACCATGTCATCATGTTTTTGCGGCCTCTTCGGAACAGACAAACCCTGCGCAAGGCGCACGCCAAAACGGATGAAAATGGGGACGCAGATTATCGCAGATCATTCTGATTTTATCTTCTTCCGGCCGCGTCGGCGTGGGATGTCTATCAGCCGGGCGCCTCATGCTCTGACGTCGGACTAAAGACCCTGGACTGAGGACTGTCGACTATTTACGAAGCAGACGCCCTGAGCGGCAGCAACCGATTACAGCCAGGACGCGCATGGACGCGCAGTGCAGCGGATTCTTTTTCGTTCTGATGCCTGTCCGTGTTCGTCCGCGGTGCTCCGCGTCCAATTTGCGTGACAGATTCTTACATGAAGACGGTGACCTGTGCAGTTACCTTACATTCAGCAAATGATTATAGCACAAACATAATTATACAAACACGTTTACGTTGGCGCTAAAAACGTGTGATCAACGCAAAAGGTAACGCGGTGTGGCAGATACACCGCGTTACCGGGATGTAATTGCGTCAGGGGGTCGTCGATCTATTCCCGTGTTTTGCGTAGGCGTTTGATCAGCCAGCGGATGCCGAAAAGGATGATGACGACGGGAATGGCCAGCAGCAGCAGCGTAGGCACTGCCACCACGATGAGGTAGATGAGCAGGTCGACAAGGTTTTGCAGAACGGTGATCAGGGCGCGGAAGCTGTTGCGCAGGGTCTCGGCCGGGCGCCAGTTGGTCTGAATGGGTTTGGTGAGTTCGTCCGGGCGCAGGTCTACTGTGATGGTGGCGAGGGCCGAAAGTTTGTCCAGGCGATTTAATTGACCCTGCAGCGATTCAATCTGGCTCTGGATGTCGGTGAGCTCGCGATAGATGGACATAATGTCCTCGACCTTGCCCCCACGCTCCCTGGTCTCTTTCAGCAGGGCAATGAGCTCCTCTTCGGTGGCCCGCAGCGTGCGCAGCCGGGCGTCGATATCATAATACTGATCGGTCACGTCATCGGTGTTGATCTGATCCATCTCTACGCGCACAGCCATATCGCGCAGCGCGGCGCGCACGCTGTCGAAGCCGCTTACCGGCACGCGCATGGTGATGCTGTAATAGAGCTGCTCCTCTTCGCCGCTGCGATAAGCGTTCATATTGGCGATATAGCCGCCTGTGGCTGCGACCAGTTCTTCGATCTTCCGGGCCGTCTCCTGCGTATCTTTTACTACCAGGGAAAGCTGAGCGTTGTAGATGACCTTGCGTTCTTGTTGCAAGACGTCGGTGCTGGTCGCATTCATACCCGCATCGGCACTGGCGCCTGCTTCTCTGGCGAATGTCTCCTGGGGCGCGATCAGCTTCTCCGCCGTCTGCGGTTGGGGTAGCGATTCTACCTGGGGCGAGGCGGCGCATGCCGTCAGCAGGACAGCCAGGATACTGAGTAAAGCAAGGAATCGAATTTTGGTATTCATATCGATTGGTTCCTCCGAGTGATGGCCGGGTGTTTTTAATTAGACGCAGGTTCCCGCTTCCGGGTTCCCCTACCAGCCAAGATACAGGCGTGTTGCCAGCAATTCGGGCAGTCCAGCCTGGCGGATGGCAGCAGACACGACGTCGATGTCATAGGCCTGCCGATGCCATGTCCATGTATGTTGGTCTATGTCGAGCACGGCAAAGCTGGCCGAAGGGTCCGCGTCGCGAGGTTGGCCCACACTGCCCGGGTTCAGAATCCAGCGTGCGCCCTCTGTGAGATGCAGGGCTTCACCGGGCGGCAGCAGCACGGCCTGCGGGCGGTCACCCGGCGTGGTCTGGCGCCAGCCGATTGCTACATGGGTGTGCCCTACAAGGCAGAGTGGGGTGCTGAAATGTGAGAAGTTTTCGGCGGCAGTATCGACATCGTGCACATATTCCCACACGGGATGGCGGGGACTGCCATGAGCCAGAGTAAGTTGGGGCATCTGATAAAGGCTGGGGCGATTTTGCAGCCACGCCAGGCTCTGCGGCGAAAGCTTCTGCGTCTGCCATTGAATGGCCTGCCGGGCAACAGGATTGAACTGGTTCAGCGTCAGGCGGCCCAATAATGCTTGATCGTGATTGCCAGCCAGGCATACCTCCACCTGCTGTTGTATGCGTTGCACACAGGTTTCGGGATGGGGCCCATAGCCAAGCACATCGCCCAAACACCAGATTGCATCACAATCGTACTCGGAAATGCGTTGCAATACCGCGTCCAGGGCGGGCAGATTGGCATGCACATCTGAGATAATGGCAACGCGCATGAGCTTCCCGTAAGTGAGTGAAGGGAGTGATGACCGTGTCGATAGCGTAGCACAGGCCGCGGCAGATGAAAAATTCATGATTGCGGGCAGGTGCATCGGGGTGTTGGGAACCCCATCCTCACGACGTCAGAGCTTTTTTCGATCGTCACTCTGCCGGCAGGCAGTTTAATGATCTCCATCCTGTGTGTTGTGGATATTCTTTACGCGAACTTTGCGAATTATATAAATTCTTACCTTTTTCTTCGTAAAATTCAGGCTGATCATTGTGTTTGGTTGACAAACGACAGGCAAGACGGAGACGACTGACGTTTCAATGTCAGCAAAATGTAAGCATACAGAAATCAAAACCCCTTGCAGACGACCATTTACCGTGCTATAATAGGTCAACATCGTGTAAAACCTTGAAAAAAGCGTGCAAAATCGTGCGAAAACGAATGAACAGACAGTGGACAGACAGAACAACGTTAAACATCCGGCACAATATCATGGGAGGGCTGGCAGTGCTCCTGGCATTGGCGGCGGGGTGGCTATACCCTATAGCTGCCATGGCCAATGTGACAGATCAAATAGCGGCGACGGTGTGGGTTGATGCTGGTAGGTCTGGCACAGCCATGAACAGCATTAGTGCGACGGGCACCATCTGGGGCACTGTGTTCTACGACTTGAACATGGATGGTATCCAGGGTTTGGGCGAGGGAGGCGTACAGGAAGCCACTGTGTGTCTTTATAGCGATGAGAATGCGGATACAGAACTCGATGCAAACGATATCAAGCTCGAGTGCACACTAACAGATGTGCAAGGGAATTATTTCTTCTCCGATCTTTCATATGGTCATTATCTGGTGTACGAGGTGCCACAGGCTGGCGTTGGCCACGTGACGCCATTGGTGCGTGCCGTGTTCCTCGATCCGGC
>JAJRXO010000541.1 GCA_024276255.1 Chloroflexota bacterium
GAATTGCGGCCGGTTGGCGGCCACGAAGCGATGGTATTCCACGGACAGGGGAAGTTGCTGCGGCTGAGGCAATGTGTGAGGGTGGGATGCGATCGCGGCCAGCGTGACTTCTATCTGCTGGCGGGTTGCCTGCCATACCAGGGGCAGCAGGCTCCAAACGAGATCATCGAACCCCAGGCACAGCAAGCGGCGAATGCCCGACGGCAGCTCAAAACTCCGCCCCACAGGCCCCAGGCAATCTATCTGACTGCCGATGGGCAGTACCCTCAACCAGGCATCACCGCGGTCGTCGCCCGGAAGCAGGCGCAGGACAAAAGAATCGGCGCTGAGCCCGACCGGATAGTAGGTGCGGCGCAGATAGGGATCATAGCCCGGAGCGGTTCGCACCAGCAGGGCCTGCCCTGGTCGCAAACGCGTTGCCATTTCGGGCGCGTAAAGCTGAATATGCTGGCAGCCCCCTACAGGGGTCCTCTCCGTGATGGATGCCTGCACCTGCAACATAAACTTCAACTATCCCCGGGAAGCAACTTCGCGCAATTCTCCCGGCTCTTTCAATAGAACCCGTCCCCGCACACTGGCAATGAGGCCATTCTTGCGAAAACGGCTCATCACACGAATCGCTGTTTCCACCGTGGTGCCGGTCATCTCGGCGATATCCTGGCGCGTGAGGGCGATGTCGATGAGAATGGCACCGGGATGCCCGTTGTAGTTGCGGCCCGCCAGATCGGCCAGGCGCAGCAAGGTGCGGGCAATGCGCTGTTCCACCCGATCTACGGCCAGGCTGCGCACCAACTCGTTGACCACTCGCAGGCGCCGACTGAGTTCGGAGATGACCCCCAGGCTGATGCTGGGGTAGCGTTCGAGCAGGGAGAAGAAATCGGAGCGGGCAACGGACACGACAGCCACCTCTTCCAGGGTAACGGCTGTCATGGAATAGGGCCGGCCATCGAAAATAGCCATTTCGCCAATCAATTGCCCCGGTCCCAGGACCTCCATCACCACGTCACGGCCATGATCGGTATGGCGTACCAGCTTCACGCGCCCCATCCACACGATGTAGAGTGAGGTGGGGGGATCTCCCTGAAAGAAAATATACGCATCTTTGGGGTAACAGTGACCATTGAGCAGGGGAGCCACTTGATTCCATTCCTGTTCCGTCAATCCCCGAAACAGAGGCACTGAACGCGCCACCTGTACCATATTCCATTGTAATTTATCCAGCCGATAATCGGGTTGCTTGACGTTGGACTGAACCATATTACAAAATGCACCGCCTCCGTGCCTGAGCACAAGTCAATGTGGTGTGTGTATTCATTTTAGCACAGCACCGGTGCTTTTTCCAACGTCGACAGTGAATTTGAAAATACTGTATCAGATTAGGGGGCAAAAGTGATGCGCCCCTGCAATCTATGCAGCTGGTGATGCAAGCATTCCTGCCATTGGTCTGCCACCTTCTCGAGTCGCCAATTCTTTCTCCTGCAGTTCTCCGCGGACCAATGGCTTGTTTAATTGTCTCGTTCCGATGTAATTGATATGGTCTCACATTCAGGTAGTGTATCTAACGAAGCTTCGCCTCAAACCGACAAGAGAGTAGGACGCGGACGAACGCGGAAAAACGCGGACAGAAAATGAGAATCATCTATCCTCGTCCGTTCTCGTCC
>JAJRXO010000542.1 GCA_024276255.1 Chloroflexota bacterium
CTGTTCCAGCACCAGATACAACCCGCATAAATGCACGTCCTCCGACTTGTCGGGATGCGGGCCGCCTGCGTGCTGCACGGCATAGCTATCAACCGTGAGCTGATGTACCTGCCCGAACAGGGGCGCGTTGCTGAATTCGTCGCCCAGCACTTCGGTATAGAGCTGCCAGCATTCGGGCGAGGTGTTGAAATAGCCGTCGTAATCGGCAGCAGCACTTTGCGGCAGTTGCAAACCGCAGCCAGGACAGGCGCGAGTGGGGAGGTGGGGCGGAGTGACCAAGCTAGGATATGGGATGATCGGTCATTTCCAGATGCAGCAGCTTGCCGTCGTAGGGGTGTTGGGCGGCCACCTCCTCATTCAGCTCCACACCCAGGCCCGGCGCCGTGGGTGGGATGATATAGCCGTCCTGCCACTGGATGGGCGTCTGGAGGATGCCGGCATGGAAGCCACCCCATGTCTGGATGCTTTCCTGGATGAGGAAGTTGGGGCTGCATGTGGCGATCTGGATGTTGGCTGCACCTTCGATAGGGCCGCAATACAGATGGGGGGCGATCTGGGCGTAGTGAGCCTCGGCCATGCCGGCGATCTTCTTGGCCTCCAGTATTCCGCCCACACGGCCCAGCGCCATCTGCAAAATCGACGCCGCGCCCGATGCCAGCACCCGCGCAAATTCGTACTTGGTGGCCAGCCTTTCGCCTGTGGCAATGGGAATGCTGGTGGCGCGGGCCACGACGGCCATGGCCTCGATATTATCTGGCGGCACCGGTTCTTCCAACCACAGGGGGTCGTAGGGTTCCAGGCGCTTGGCCAGGCGGATGGCGCTGGATGGCGTCATCTGGCCGTGGGTGCCGAACAGCAGGTCACAGGTACCGCCCACAGCTTCACGGATGCGCCGTACGAAGCGCTCCGCCCTTTCCAGGGCCTGCAGCGAGAGCTGTCGCGGATCAAAAGCGGAATAATAGCTCACGGGATCGAACTTGACCGCGGTAAAGCCCATCTGCACGTATTCGGCGGCCCGCTCGGCCGCCAGATCCGGGTCCATGTACACATCGCTGTCGTCGCCCTCTTTGGGGTAGAGATAGGTGTATGATCGCAGCTTTTCGTGCACCCGGCCGCCCAATAATTCATAAACGGGCTTGCCCAATTCCTTGCCGATGATGTCCCAGCAGGCCATTTCGATGCCGCTGAGGATGCCCAGGATCGAGGTGTCGGGGCGCTGGGTGAAGCCACTGGAGTAGATGATGCGCCACAGACGTTCGATTTTGAAGGGATCGCTGCCGATGACGTACCGTTCCCCCAGGTCTTCGATCATCCTGGCGACCACATGGGGATGGAAGGGCACGGAATAAACCTCACCGTAGCCGTGCACCCCGCCATCGGTGATCAATTTAACAAAGATAAAGTAACGGCCGCCGAAGCCCGGCGGCGGATTGGCGACAACAAATGTTTTTAGATCGGTAATCTTCATGTCGAAAGCTCATGTGAGGGGGTTGGGAATCTGGATTTGGGTAGCGTCAGGCGCCGTCAAATCGGAGTGTCGGTTACGGCGAACAGCAGTCCTTTTTCGTTGGCCCCCACCTGCACGCTGGCCCCGGGCGTGGGATCATGCTGGAGGAGATAATCGGCCAGGGGCTCACGCAAATAGCGGCGGATGATACGGCGCAGGGGGCGGGCACCCCATTCGGGATGCTTGTTCTGGGCCAGCATCCAATCCCGAGCGGCTTCGTCTACCGTTAGCTTCAGCCCCCGGCTCTGCAGCAGTTTCTGTTCTTTTTTCAGCATCAGGCCCAGTATCTGTCGCAGGTTGTCGGGCGAAAGGGCATGGAAGATGACGATGTCGTCCAGGCGGTTGAGGAACTCGGGCCGGAAGAATTGCTTGACCGTCTCCATCACCATCTGGCGGTGATGTTCGCCCAGGATGGGCTCGGTGAGATATTCGGAGCCGAGATTGCTGGTCATGATGATCACGGCTTCGTTGAAATAGGCGGTGCGGCCCTGACCGTCGGTGAGCCGGCCTTCCTCCATCACCTGCAATAGCACGTCCAGCACCCGCGGATGCGCCTTTTCCACCTCGTCGAAGAGGATGATGGTGTAGGGATGGTTACGCACGTGGTCGGTGAGCTGGCCGCCGCCTTCGTAGCCCACGTAGCCCGGCGGCGCCCCGATGAGACGGGCGACCGCGTGTTCCTGCTGATATTCGCTCATATCCAGCTCGAACAGCGCTCCTTCATCCCCGAACATGAACTCGGCCAGGGCCTTGCTGAGCTCGGTCTTGCCCACACCGGTGGGGCCCAGGAAGAGGAAGGAGCCAATGGGGCGCTTGGGGTCTTTGAGGCCCACGCGGGCGGTTTTCACGGCGCGCGCCACGGCCAGGATCGCCTCGTCCTGGCCGATAATGCGCTGGTGGATGGCCTCGACCATACGCGCATATTTGGCGCGTTCATCCACACCCAGGCGGGTGACGGGCACGCCGGTCATGAGGCTGAGAGCGAGGGTGATGTCC
>JAJRXO010000041.1 GCA_024276255.1 Chloroflexota bacterium
GGCTCCATCCAGCGTTCCCATTCTTCTGCATCCAGGCCGTCGTGGGCGTGGGCGCCATTGCCCCGCCAGCGTCCTTCCAGGCGTTTCATCACCTGGGGCATGGTCGTGTACTCCATCTCCTCCATGGGCAGGCGGTGCGGTTCGAACGGGCCGTGCCGCCGCAGATAACTGGCAATACGATTCGCCTCCTTGCGTGCTTCATCAAACGCCACGTCGGCAAACATATCCACAGGTCCCACCAGACGCCCGTCTGCGATCTGGAAACCCAGGCAGATCACACGCGGCGGGCCGTCAAAGCGGCTGGGCATGGCCGATTCCACGCTGCAGGGCATGAGCGGGCCATGATGCGAGCCGCGCATCCAGCCTTCCACAATATGGGGGCTGGCAAACGGCTCCAGGATCTCGCCCACAGCCGGAAAACTGCCCTGTGCCCGCACAATGCAGACCGGATCGTCTTTGCCCACATAGCGACCGGCAATCAAAGCCAGTCGTTGGGTCGATGACACAGCGGCTATCTCCTGTGTTTGCCGACTATAAACGCTGTGTACCATGTAGCGCGATGGGGCGCCAATCAGTACCAGCAAATCGTACAATTCCTCAGGAGTGTCGAGGACGATATACTGATTCTTGATGACATCCAGCACCTGAAAACGGAATCCATCATGCATGGTGGGGGAGATCACCAACCCCGCCGTATTAAAGGGATCGGCGAACATCTTGTATAGCGGCAGGTTCCAGGCGCCGGCGCTGGTCTTGTCGGCGAAGAAGAACAGAACTGGCTCGGCCTTGCGTTCTGTAAACGATAGTTCTGCCACACCGGGCCCCATGCCGCGAATATTACCCGAAAACGCATCGCTCAGCAGATCCTGCCCGGCTCCGTACAGCTTCAGTTCCTGAGCGATGCTCGTACAGGCCTGGAAGATATCCCATGTTTTCTCGTGGATCAGCGGGCTGTCTGTGCCGTGCTGATGGGTGATGATCAGTCCCAGGTCATCGCCACAGGCGGTCACGTGATAATCCACGATGGTGCCATCGCCTTTTAATCTGGCAAGCTGCTCCCGGGCTTCTTCCATCAAAGCCGGATGCATGGCTGAATGTCCCACATATCCGCCAACATCCGCTTTGATCATGCTGATTGTTATTTTTTCAGACATCACACACCTCCGTTGGTGTAAAAGCTATCTCCATTGGTAGCGATATCGACTTTACAAACGAACAAACCGGGGTTGCACAGGCCCTGCCTGGCAGAAGTAGGGACATGAACATCCTCCTTTGCACCATACCCTTGCCCAACGGCACGTCCACAGACGCCATTGTCGAAGTGCAGCGATGCTGATGGGGACAAGTATGGTCGGAAACCTGAAAAAGAACGGGGCGATGACGATTTAATAATTTACCACAGGCGCAGCCGGGAGCACAAACAGCTTTTTCGGGCAGGATGTCCCCTCCCCCACTCCCGCCGCATGAGACGGGTGGAAAATAAAAACGCCCGGCCCCTGCGGCATCGGCGACGCCGCAAAAAGAGCCCGGCGTCCGGCCGCCAAGGCCGGAGCAACCGCATAAACCGACCGGGAAAGATACGGAAGTCTAGTGGATTACTTCGCTAAACAGGTTGGCTACATTGCTGTAAGATTCGCTGACACTGCTGCCCAGGCTACTCAGAGCCATCACGGAGGCCGCAGTGACCAAGCCCAAAACCAGGGCGTATTCGACCAGTTCAGTTCCTTTTTCTTCCTCGCCGAAGGTCCTGAACCACAGTGGAATGAATGTGAATAGATGCCGCATCATCGTTCTGCCTCCTCACTATAAAAAATAGATACGTTGTTCTTAACTTCATTGGCATCGGTAATGACATCGTGTGAGCCGTCTCTCATCTGCTTCGTAAATAAGCCTCTCGCAAAGAACGCAAAGGATTTCTGTGCCTTCTTTCTTGGCGCCTTTGCAGCTTTGCGTGAGCTATTTACGGAACAATGGTCGCCGCATCACGAATGCGGCTGGGCGCTGCGGAGGGATATGCCGCTTCGCGTTTAGCCCGATCCGTGATCGGGCAGGTTAAGGTTATTCGCGAAACAGTCTGACGGCAAGCGGACTGGAGCCGGTACCGATGAAAATCTCGTAAGTGTCATTCTGAGCGAAGCGAAGAATCTCGCGTTTGCAAAGGATGAGCTTCTTCGGTCGCTGCGCTCCCTACTAAGAAACAGCTCGTTTCTTTCAGTTTGAGCAGCGTCCGCGCACGCTGTGGATTTACTCAGAATGACAGGACAGCATTCTATCTTCAGAACAGACCGACGGTGCGTGCTGCGCACACCGATAAAGATGAAAATAATCTGTGCCAATCTGTGTAATCTGTGTCCTGTTTACGAAACAATTCAGGTGGTTGCGTAATATTAAATGCAGGGCCAACGCGACTATTTCCGAATCGGCCGGGCCAGCACATACGCTACCGTGCTGGTCCAGCTCAGGGTGCGATATTGAAGCTGTCCCCGCAGGATGGCTTCGATACGTGCGATCTCATCCGCGTCCAGCAGTTGCGCCAGCCGCGTGGCATAGCTGGGGCGGCCCTGGGGCCGGGCGCCGAACCAGCGATCGAGTAGGGCGGGATTGATGCGCAACGTCAGGGGGTGGGTCTCGGTCTGCACGCGCACATCCAGACCGGCCGCCTGCAACGTTGCCTGCAAATCAGATACATCCCACTGCACCAGGGGGTCTTGGGGATTATTGTAGATGGCTTCCTCCGCGGCCTGCCAGCGCGTCATCAGTTCTGGGGACAGATGCGCGGCATCCACGAGTTGATAGATGCGCTGCGTATAACGGGGCACGGTTTCGGCCAGCACCAGCCGTCCTTCCTCCCCCAGGCAGGCAGACAGACCCCTGACCAGCAGGGCTCGCTCCGCTGACTGCCCCCACACATTGCGCCCCAGGATGACATCAAAGCGCAATGCCGGATCGCGGGCTGACAATAATTCCTGCACCTGCTCGGGGGTGCCGGTCAGGATGTGTGGACGCCGCAGCTCGGGTAAGGCCGCGGCCATTTGTTGCAAGGCCGCGGCCTGCTCTTTCTGCCAGGCCAGAGCATACACGCCCCCCTCCGGCGCCCGCTGCACGGCCTCCCACAGCAACAACCCCGTACCAGCGTTCAAATCCAGCACCACATGATGGCGCTGGATAGCGGCCATTTGCATCACTCGCTCGCGAATACGGGCCAGTTGCTGGCCCACGTTTCCCACCGTGCGTTGCAACCAGCGCTCACCGTCCCGCTCCACGTTTTCACCGGCAAATGTGAGGATCTCCGGCACAAATGAACTCATGCCCTCGACCATGGCCGCCAGTTGGGCCTGACGACGGCGCTGCACCGTGGCCGCCAGTTCCGCTTCGTAACCCTGGTCGCCGGGGTTGTAGAAAACCTTGCCCTGCAGGCTGTCGGGCAGGTATTGCTGCGCCACCCAATGGTCGCGATAGGCATGAGGATACAGATAGCCCTCGCCATGGCCAAAGCCTTTGCGATCACGACTGGCGTCACGCAGATGCGTGGGCACATCGCTATCCGTCTGGCGCTCGACAGTCTTCAGGGCCTCGAAAAACGCCAGGGTGGAGTTGGATTTGGGGGCCGTGGCCAGATACAGGCAGGCTTCGGCCAGATGAAAACGGCCTTCAGGCAACCCCACGTATTCAAATGCCTGGGCGCAGGCATTCACCACAGCCATGGCCGCGGGATCGGCCAGTCCCACATCTTCACCGGCAAAGATGAGCATACGCCGGAAAATAAACCGGGGATCCTCACCGGCGTAGACCATCTTGGCCAGCCAATACAGGGCGGCGTCGGGATCAGAGCCCCGCAACGATTTGATGAAGGCGCTGATCGTGTCAAAATGGGCATCGCCCTCCTTGTCGTACAGCACGGCCCGCTTCTGGATGCTTTCTTCTGCCACGGCCATGTCGATATGAATGATACCTGCGTCATCGGGCGGGGTGGTCTCCACCGCCAGTTCCAGGGCATTGAGCACAGCGCGGGCATCGCCGTTGGCCACGTTCACCAGATGATCCAGCGCTTCGGGTTGCAGTTGCACCTGCGACTTGCCATAGCCGCGTTCTTCATCACGCAAGGCAGCATGGGCGATCTGCCGCAGATCCTCCTCGGTGAGTGGCTTGAGCTGGAAAATACGCGAGCGGGAGACCAGGGCCTTGTTGACCTCGAAATACGGGTTCTCGGTGGTGGCGCCAATGAGGATCACGGTGCCGTTTTCCACGTGCGGCAGCAGGGCATCCTGCTGGGCCTTGTTAAAACGATGGACCTCGTCCACAAACAGGATGGTCTTCTGCCCGTACATCCCCCGACGTTCCTGCGCCACCTGGATCGCCTCGCGAATATCTTTCACACCCGCCAGCACAGCATTGATGGCAATGAAATGGGCGCGGGTGGTGTTGGCAATGATGCGGGCCAGCGTGGTTTTGCCTGTGCCTGGAGGGCCGTAAAAAATCAGCGAAGATAGTTGATCCGCCTGAATAGCGCGACGCAACAAACGGCCGGGACCAATGATGTGATCCTGACCGATGAATTCATCGAGCGTGCGGGGTCGCATACGGGCGGCCAGCGGCTGTTCTTTGTTTAGCAATTCCTGGCGATGCGCATCAAAGAGATCGGTCACGGCGGCTCTGACACCTGGATTTAAGATGACAATCAACGTCCATTATTGTATCATAACCCCAGACGCATCCGATATTGTCCGGCGCTCTTCGGTTTACACTCCCCCAACCCGGTTATGAATGGCTACAAAATCCTGATCAGCTATTATTATCTCACCCATCGTGAACTGGAGTATCGGCGTTTTATGATTCAGCGCTGGCTACCGGCCATGCAGGAGATGGGACTGGTGCCATCCGAGTTGATGCATACACTGTGGGGAGATTATCCCACACGACTGATTGTGCTTTATGCACCGAACAAGGATCTGCTGGAGCATGTGTTGGCCAGCGATGAATGGCAGCATTGGCATGACATGTTGCGCGAATATGTGCACAGTTTGCGGTATCGGGTGGTGCTGGCCCGGCCCTGGCTGCAATTGTAGGGGGTCATTTGCCGGGCGCGACTGTGAAGCGGTGGATAGATGAGTCGGGCGCAGGACGAGAATTCAAGCGGGCGAGCAAGGATTTTGGTCTTCTCCTTGCTCGTCCGCGTTCCAACTCTTGCCGGTTTCGGGCACAGCCTGGCAAGCCGGGAAACCGATCTCAGTACGGCAGGGGGAAGTCGCTGAGCATCTCGCGCACGTCGCTGGCGATGCGGGCAGCCAGGTTTTTGTCGTCGGGATTGCGCAGCACCGCCACCATCCAGCGGGCGATCTGCCGGAATTCCGCCACACCCAGGCCTCGTGTGGTCATGGCCGGCGAGCCGATGCGGATCCCGCTGGGATCCATGGGCTTGCGAGTATCGAAGGGCAGGAGATTCTTGTTGACGGTGATGCCTGCACGGGTGAGGGAGGTATCGGCAATGGCGCCGCCAATGCCAAACGGCGTGATATCGACGAGGGCGAGATGATTGTCGGTGCCGCCCGACACCAGGCGCAGGCCATTCGCTTTTAGTTCCTCGGCCATAGCCTGCATGTTATCGATCACCGCCTGGGCATAGCGTTTGAATTCGGGGCGCAGGGCTTCGCCTAGGGCCACGGCTTTGCCGGCGATCTGGTGCATGAGGGGGCCGCCTTGCATGCCGGGGAACACGGCCTTGTCGACCTTGCGGCCGTATTGGGCCTTACAGAGGATCATTCCTCCGCGTGCCCCGCGCAGCGTCTTGTGGGTGGTGGTGGTCACCACATCGCAGTAGGGGATGGGGCTGGGGTGCAGCCCGGCAGCCACCAGGCCGGCAATGTGGGCCATGTCCATCATCAGATAGGCGCCCACCTCGTCGGCGATCTCGCGCAAGGGGGCGGTGTCGATAATGCGGGGATAGGCGCTGGCGCCCACGAGGATCAACTTCGGCCGCACTTCCTGCGCCAGTTTGCGGATCACGCCGTAATCCAGCCTTTCTGTATCGCGTTCCACGCCGTAACCGACAAAATCGTATATCTTGCCGCTGAGATTGAACTTGGCGCCGTGGGTGAGGTGTCCGCCGTGATCGAGTTTCATGCCCAGCACGCGGTCGCCGGGTTTGAGCAGGGCCATATAGGCTGCCAGATTGGCCGGTGCGCCAGCATGGGGTTGCACATTGGCGTATTCAGCCCCGAACAGCTTTTTTGCGCGCTCGATGGCCAGGTTTTCCACGACATCGACAAATTCGCAGCCGCCATAATAGCGGGCGCCGGGTTGTCCTTCGGCATATTTGTTGGTAAGAACGCTTCCCATGGCTGCCAGCACAGGCTTGCTGACGAAATTCTCCGAGGCAATCAACTCGATATGATCTTGTTGTCTTTGTTTCTCATGCTCGATGGCGGCGAATAGTTCTGGATCACTTTCACGGAGCATTGGACGGGGATCAGCGCTTTGATCCCAGGCAGTTTGGGTGAGTATGTTGGTCATGACGATATCCTTGTGTATGATTATTATTTGTCACTGCTCAGGCAGGTCGGCCCGCACCATCGAAGTGCCTTCGGCCTGGGGCCAGGAACAGGTTTCCAGAGCCCCGGTTTGAACGGCAATCTTGATTCGGCGACAGCCTGTCAGAGGAGTTACTTTGGGTATTGAAACTAACAGCCTGACACCTTTCGGGGTATCCACTGTTCAGCCGCCCGTCCGCATCGTCAGCGACGATGGCGGTGCAGGCATATCCGGCTGCTGCGTGGAGAACTTGTTGAATTTGTGTCAGGCAAGCAGTTGTTGAAATATGAATTTACGGCCGATTGAACGGCCTTGGAAACTATCCGGATTCCGTGACAATCGGCTCGGGAGGTTGGGGCAGGGGGCGCAGGGGCAGGCTGGCGATCTCGGCGTCGATTTCGGCATATAGTTTTTGGGCAACGACATCGGCAATCAATCCCTCGCGGGCTAGGTTCATGACGGCTGCCCGTTGGGTGCGTAAGGCCTCGCGACGGGTCGAAAGCACGATCTTGGCCAGGATGTCGGGGTTTTCGGCCGCCATCTGGGCCAGTTCCTTGGCCAGTTGCTGCTCCCGTTCAGCCAACTCTTTGCCGACGATCTCCCAGGCGTTGGGATCGAGGATGCCGCTACGCACCAGGTCGCTGAGCCGGCGATAGGCGCTGCGCGTGGTCAGCAGGCGCCCCTGTTTTTCTTCGTACTCCAGGGCAGCCCGGGAGCGCCCCACCAGGTTCAAACGCTTGAGCA
>JAJRXO010000543.1 GCA_024276255.1 Chloroflexota bacterium
CCTGTGGCAGCGCTGGGCCGAATTCAGCGGCTATATTCCCCACCGCTATCCTGCTCCCCTGGCAGGGGTGCTCCTGCAGCGAGTTCACCGCCATTTCGGCAGCGCCATCATGGGGATGCTGGCCCCATGAACGCGAAGTCCGCTGTCATAGTTGCAGCGCTTCGGCGCTGATGGGGCCGGGGCGCAGGATGACGGCCGGGCTCTGACTGAGGTCGAGCACCGTGGAGGGCTGACCGCCAGGGGCCGGCCCATCGTCGATAATGCAGGCGACCCGACCCCGCAACTGCTGCAGGGCGGCGGACGCATCGATAGCGGGCGCTTGTCCTGAAAGATTGGCGCTGGTCACCGCCAGCGGCGCGGCCACAGCCCGCAACAGGGCCAGTGCCACGGCATGATCGGGAATGCGCACCCCCACAGTGGAAAGGCCCGCGGTCACCACGTCGGGCAGAACCGGGGTTTTGGGCAGCACCAGGGTCAGGGGGCCGGGCCAGAAGCGCCGGGCCAGATCCCAGAATCGCGGGGTGGGCTGCGCAATGATCTGTACCTGTTGGGTTTCGGCCACCATCACCGGCAGGGCCACGTGCGACGGGCGCAGTTTGGCAGCAAACAGGGCCGCCGCCGCTGCGGCATCGGTGGCCACGGCGGCGATGCCGTACACCGTGTCGGTGGGGAAAACCACCAGCTCTCCGGCGAGCAGGGCCGCCACAGCCACATCGAGTTGATGCGGTGCGATCAATCGGGTATCGAGGGCCATATCTCAAACATCGCCCAATTCGGGCATGGTGATAAATTCATATTGCAGGGGCAGGGTGGTCACTTCCGCCCGATCATCATGGATGAACATGTCGATCTCCAGTCGCACGCCGAATTCAGGCAGATAAATGCCGGGCTCGATGCTGAAGCCGATGTGGGGGATGAGGGCGCGGGTGTCGCGCGTTTCCAGGTTATCGATGTTGACTCCCGAGCCATGAACGGAAGTGTCGATGCTGTGACCGGTGCGATGGATAAAGGCATCGCCGTAACCGGCGGCCTCGATCACGCCGCGGGCCGCATCATCCACTTCCCAGCCGTACACGGTTTCCCCGGCCGTAATGCGCTGCTCGACCAGCATCACCGCGGCGTCGCGGGCCTGCGCCACAATGCCCAGCACGTCCTGCATGAGGGCCGGAGGCCGGGCGCCGGCATAACCCATCCAGGTCATGTCGGCAAACACGGCGTCAGGATCATCCGCCAGTTTGCCCCACAGGTCGATGAGGATGAGATCGCCAGGACGTATGGCAGCATGGCGGGCAGGGGTGGGGCTGTAGTGGGGGTTTCCGGCATGTTCATTGACGGCCACAATCGGTGGGTGCTGAGGATCAAGGCCGGCCTCGGCGAAATGCGCCAGGATGTAGCGTTGCACGTCGAGTTCGGTGATGGTTTCGCCCCCTTGCAGGCGCCGACTGATATAAGCAAAGGCGGCATCCTTGGCCCGCAGACAGATCTCCACGGCCCGGCGATGGCTCTGTAGTTGCTTCGGCGTCCAGGTGGCGTAAATGAGCTGGATGAGGTCGGCGGAGGGATGCAGCGTGTAGCCAAGAAGCCGTAACTGCTCGGCCGTACCGGCATCGAGATACGAAACATAGGGGATGGCGCATTCGGACGCGTATTCGCAGGCAATGGCGCCGGGACCGTCGGTCAGGCGCAACATGGCGCGGGTAAACGATTGCCATGAGCTATAGCTTTCCAGGCGCTGTCCCTGCTCCTGAAAACCGCTCGTCTCGATAGCATGCA
>JAJRXO010000544.1 GCA_024276255.1 Chloroflexota bacterium
CCGGGTTGCCCTGCTCGTCGCTGACGGCCAGGCGTTGTCCACTGTCGACATGGTACAGGCCCAGCACCAATTCGAGGGTGCTGCCGGGGGGGATGTCGGCGGGGATGGTCAGTTGCCGCACATCCAGGGGCGTGGGGCGGGTAGCCAGCGGCAAGGTGATCTGCAGGGGACCGTCCTGCTGCGCCAGGGTGACGCCATTCTGCCGCAGGTGCACAAAGGCGACGACGCCCTCCGGTAAAGGCTGATTCCAGTTGCTGGCGATGATGACATTGCTACCGGCAGGTGCCTGTTGCGGCAGCCAGACCTGCACTTCGAGGGGAGCGGCGTTGGCAGGGTGGAATTTCCCGTTTACCAGGCGCATGCCCGGCTCGCCTGCCAGCAGGGCTGGTAGATCGGTCAGGACCAGGCGTTGCAGGCGGCCATCGTTTTCACGACGGAACATGGCGACCAGCGCCTGCGTGCCGTCGGCCGTGGGAAGATAGTCGCCGGCGAGAAATAGTTCGTCGGGCAGGCGATGTTGGGGCAGGCTGGGGTCAGGGCCGTGCACAGCAGCGATCACCGCCCCCCACAGGCGGGGCAGGTACAGGGGCAGGGTTGTGATGGTGATTTCATCGCCGGGCTGCCACCGCGAGGGAGGATACCACAAAAGGGCGGGCGGTGTCAGATCGTCGTGAGTATAGTACTGCTGGCCCCCAGGATCACGGATCTCCAGCCAGGGACGGATGGAGCCGGGTACGTAGTCGGCGCCCACCTGCCAGCGGGTGATGATCTGGGTCTGCCGCCAGCGCGGCCAGTCGGCCACTTGCAGGCCCGCAAAGCGCAGAGGATCAGAGCGCCGGGGCTGGCCGGGCGTACGGGCGAAATCATAAAAGGCGGGGGGGATGGTCTTGGCAGCCGCGCCGCGGCGCATGAGCAGATAGCCATCGGCTGCGTCCACGATGCCCCAATCCCCGGCCAGCATGGTTTCAACCGTGCTCTTGACATCACCCGGCGCCATATCGGTGTCGCCGGTAACGTCGATCAGCGCCCAGTCGGCGGGGCGGGCGGCCTGCAAACCATGCGGGAATTTGTAGGCGTAGCGGCGATGGCTGATGTGGGGGTGAATGGCGGCAGTGGCGGTCACGGCGGCGTCGGGCGGCAATTGGTCCACAAAGCGTTGCAGCATCCGCTGATGGGCGGTGATGGGGGTGGGATCGTAGCGGCCGCCCAGGGGCCCGCGTCCCGCATCCTGATACAGGAACAGGGCGCTTGCAATCAGCAGAACCACGGCCAGGGGCGTCAGCCGCGGAGTCCACCGGCGCAGGCGGCGTAATCCCACCAGAGCAGCCACGGCAAAGAAGGGCACCAGGGGAGCGCTGTAATGGAATTCGCCGTAATACTGGGCGGGATAGGTGCTGAGGACATTGGCCAGCAGCAGCGGCAGGCTGAAGAGGAGGATGTCGATCCCCAGCAAGGGCAGCATGCCAAAGGCCAGGCTCAACCCCAGCAGGTAACGCAGTCGCGGGGGCTCGGTAATGATGGCCCATACCTGGCCAGGCTGCGTGAAAAAGCTGGCGAAGATGTCCAGCGGCGTATCGCCCAGCGGCCCGTATCGATGGAAGTACACGCTTTGCCCGCTGCCGTACACATCCACGGCGTAGGCCGGCACAATGACAAAGGTGGCGATGACAAACCAGCTCAGCGAGATGAACAGCAGGCTGGCCGGGATCAGCAGGGCGGGCGAGCGCAGGCTTTTGCGCTGCCAGCCCTGCATGCGTGCTGTTGCCAGTCCACGCAACGTGGCCCAGGCGGCGATGCCCGCCGCCAACAATGCCGCTTCTTCTTTGACGCCGGCCAGGAGCAGCAGTACCACAGCAAACAGCCGCCATTTCTGGCGAAATGCCGCCCAGAATGCTCCCAGGATCAGAGGCACGGCCAGGGGGATGGCATGGAATTCGGTGAGTATGGCGGATTGCAACTGCGGATTGAGCAGATAGGCAACCAGCAAGCCCAGGCCCACGCCGATGCCCAGCCTCTCTCTGGCGAGGGCGTAGAGCGCCACAGCGCCCAGCGCCACGGCCAGCACCTGCAGCAGCAGCAACGCCCGCACATCGTTCCACAACCAGAACAGGGGGCTGATCAATATGAAGATAGGTTCTACGTGGTCGGTGAGCCGCGTGGACTGGAAGTCATCTTTGCTGAATTCCAACCAATGCCCGCGGCTACTGTTCCACACGGCCTGATCGATCTGACCCAGGTCAGCCTGGGCTGTGCGCATGCCGGCATGGAAGCGAAAGGCCAGCGTGCTGAAGATGATGACGTAGGCGGCCAGCAAGATCAGGACGAGTAGCCAGTCGAGGGTGAGACGTTGTTTAAGTTGGGGCATGGTAGTGAGTAGGGAGAAGGGAGCTGTTTATCCTTTGACCCTGTCTGTTCTTTGCCAGGGACGGGGAAGCGCCTGCGGCCAGGTGGCCAGGGCCAAGCCGGCGGCTGCCAGCTCGCACACCATCAGCCATACGCGCATGGCCAGCGCCGCTACGGTGGCCACGGCTCCACCGGTGATGGGGGTGAGTAGCACATAGAGGACGCCTTCGCGTACGGCCAGGCCGCTGGGTGTGATAAAACTGAGATAGCCAATCGCATAGGCCAGGGGATAACCGGCCAGCATGTGTGGCAGCCAGCGCCAGAACTGGCCGAAATCCATGGGATACAGGGCCAAGGTGAGCGCCGCAAAGC
>JAJRXO010000545.1 GCA_024276255.1 Chloroflexota bacterium
AGTAGGTTTACTTCTTAACTTCGGTCCGAAGCCCGCGTTTCGGCGTAAAAGTTTTGACAATCACCGCAAACCTTCTGTCACATGGCGGCATCCACAAGAGAATCGTTAAATTAATCCGCGTTTTCCGCGTTCGTCCGCGTCCTATTCCTCTTCTTATCATTTTATCGAGGTTTTTATGCCCACATTCACCCTCCCCAAAACTTACGACTTTGCCACCACGGAACAGCGTCTTTACCGCTGGTGGGAAGAAAACGGCTGGTTCAAACCCGAAAACAGCCGCAATCCCCACGGCAAGCCCTTTGTCATCTCCATCCCTCCGCCCAACGTCACCGGTGTCCTGCACCAGGGCCACGCCCTCACCATGGCCCTGGAAGACCTGATGATCCGCTATCATCGCATGAAGGGCCGCGCCGCCCTGTGGGTGCCGGGCACCGATCATGCCGGCATCGCCACCCAGTTGCAACTGGAACGCAAACTGCGTGAGGAAGGCACCAGCCGCGAGGAGATCGGCCGCGAGCGCTTCCTGCAGGAAGCATGGGCCTGGAAAGAAAAGTACCACGGTCGCATCACCGAGCAGATCCGGCGCCTGGGCGCCAGCTGCGACTGGGATCGCGAGCGCTTCACCATGGATGAAGGGCTCAGCCGCGCCGTGCGCGAGGCCTTCGTACGCCTGTACCGCATGGGCCTGATCTATCGCGGCGAGCGTATCGTTAACTGGTCGCCGGGCCTGCAAACCGCGGTCAGTGACGTCGAGGTGGAATACACGGACGAGCAGGGCACGCTCTATTATTTCAAATATCCCATTGCCGGCCATAGCCTGGACGAAGGCCCCGGCCAGGGCTACATCCCAGTGGCCACCACCCGCCCCGAAACCATCCTCGGCGATACCGCCGTGGCCGTGCATCCCGAGGACGAGCGCTACCGCCATCTCATCGGCAAGACCTGCCTGGTGCCCATGCTCAACCGGCCCATTCCCATCATCCACGACACCTATGTGGATCGGGAATTCGGCACCGGCGCCCTCAAGATCACACCCGGCCATGATCCCAATGACTTCGAGATCGGCCAGCGCCACGGCCTGCCCTTCATCAACATCATGAACAAGGATGCCACCCTCAACGAGCAGGCCGGGCCCTACGCCGGCCTGGATCGCTTCGAGGCGCGCAAAAAGCTGTGGGCCGACATGGCCGCGGCTGGCATGGTGATCAAGGAAGAGCCCTATCAGATGCAGGTGCCGCGGGCTCAGCGTGGCGGCGAGATCATCGAGCCCCTGGTGAGCATGCAATGGTGGCTGAACACCGACGGCATGGCCCAGCTGGGATTGGCCGCGGTGCGTTCCGGCCGTATCAAAATCGTGCCCGAACGTTTCACCAAGGTCTATTATCACTGGCTGGAAAACCTGCGACATTGGTGCCTTAGCCGCCAGCTGTGGTGGGGCCATCGCATTCCCGTGTGGTATGGGCCCGATGGCGAGGTTTTCGTGGCCCACGACGAAGCCGAGGCCCGGGCCATGGCCCACGAGCACTATGGTGAAGCCGTGCCCCTGGAACAGGATCCCGACGTGCTCGATACCTGGTTCAGTTCCGGACTCTGGCCCTTCAGCACCCTGGGCTGGCCCGATAACACGCCCGACCTGCAGCGCTATTACCCCACCGACGTCATGGAAACAGGCTACGACATTCTTTTCTTCTGGGTGTCGAAGATGATCATGTCGGGCTTGCTGTATACCAACGACATCCCCTTCCACACCGTGTATCTGCACGGTCTGGTACGGGACGAAAAGGGCCGCAAAATGTCCAAGACCTACGGCAACGTGGTCGATCCCATCGAGATCATGGACAACTACGGCACCGATGCCCTGCGTTTTACCCTGCTCACCGGCTCCACCCCCGGCAATGACATGAACCTGAGCATCGATCGCATCCGCGCCAATCGCAACTTTGCTAACAAGATCTGGAATGCCACCCGCTTTGTGCTGGGTAATCTGCCCGACGATTTCCAGTTCCGCGGCGCGCCCGATCCCGACTCGCTGGACCTGTCCGACCGCTGGATTCTCCATCGTCTGAATCGCATCATCGAGACGGCCACCCGTCTTATCGACAACTATCAGTTTGGGGAAGCCGGACGGCAGGTATATGAATTTCTGTGGGGTGAGTTCGCCGACTGGTATATCGAAGCCGCCAAGCCCCGCCTGCAGGGCGCTGACCCCGATCCGGTGCGCCAGACCCTGGTGTATGTGCTCGATCAAACCCTGCGCCTGCTGCATCCCTTTATCCCCTATGTGACGGAAGAGCTCTGGCAGCACCTGCCCCACGTGGCCGATGAGTCCCCGGCTCTGATCATCGCCGCCTGGCCGGAGACCGATGTTCGCTTTGACGATCGCAAGGCTGCCGAGAGTTTCGAACGTCTACGCGAGGCCGTGCGCGTCATCCGCAACGCCCGCAGCGAATACAACGTTGATCCCGGCCGCAAGATCGCTGCCTTCATCGACGCCGGCCCCAACGCTGCCGCCTTCCAGTCCCAGACTGCGGTGCTGACCACCCTTGCCCGCCTCGATCCCGAACGCCTGAACCTGGGCCCGGCGCCGGAAGGCGAGAAGGGCGTTACCCTGGTGGCCGGTGATATCAGCGTCTTCCTGCCCCTGGGCGGCATGGTCGATGTGGAGGCCGAGCTGGCGCGTCTGCGCAAACAACTGGCCGAGACCGAGAAACACCTGCGCGGAGCCGAAGCGCGGCTGGCGAATGAGAATTTCGTCAACAGGGCCCCGGCTCACGTGGTCGAGCAGGCCCGCCAGACCCTGTCTGATTTGCGGGCCCAGCAACAGCGACTGATCGAGCAGATCGCCGCCCTCAGTTGAACCCCAACCCATCCCACAACAAAGCCCTGGTCGATACGCCAGGGCTTTGTTTTTGCATCATGACTCAGCGTAGCGATTTTTGCAGGCCGTCGATCAGGGCCTGTTTTTCGGCCGGACTCAGCTTTGCCTGCGGGTGTTGGATGACGTAGATGAACGGCGGCATCTCGCCTTTTTCAATCGTGCTCACGAGCTCGTTCAGGTCTTTTTGGCGACCGCTTGTCCATTCTGAGAAATTCAGTTCCTTGCGCCCGCTGATCGTATCGTTGTAGGCCAACCAGGAAACGGGGGCAATGTTGGTATACCATGGCCACACTGTTTCGTTGGAATGGCAATCAAAGCAGGCGCGTTTGGCCAGTTCACGGGTTTGCGGGCTATCCCAGTTGGGTTCAGCCAACACGGGAGGATTGGTGTGATTTTTGCCATAGGGAATCAGCTGAATCAGTCCGAACAGGATGACCACGGCTATCAGCCCCAGCAGGATCAATGAAATCAGTTTCTTCATGGCTAGACTGCCTTTATATGATCATGGCTGTGCTGTCTTATGCAATTTGCGGAAGTTGTGAAAGAGCCTTTTCCACGGCCTCGCTGGGGTATTCATAATCTTTCAGCTGGCCGCTGAAGTAGGCGTCGTAAGCTCCCATATCGAAGTGACCATGGCCGCTGAGATTGAATACGATCACTTTCTTTTCGCCGTTTTCCTTGCACTTCAGGGCTTCATCGATGGCGCCGCGGATGGCGTGGGCGCTTTCCGGCGCTGGTACAATGCCCTCCGTGCGGGCAAAGGTGACCGCGGCATCAAAGACCGCGATCTGATGGACGGCCACTGCTTCAATCAGGTTCAGATCGTACAGATGGCAGACGATGGGCGCCATGCCATGGTAGCGCAGGCCGCCGGCGTGGATGGGCGCCGGAATGAAAGAATGGCCCAGGGTGTACATCTTCATCATGGGCGTCATCTGCATGGTATCGCCGAAGTCATATACATAGCGGCCCTTGGTAAGCGATGGCGAGGCCATGGGCTCGACGGCCACGAATCGGGTCTTGCGGTTGTTCACCAGGTTTTCGCGCACAAAGGGCAGCACAAAACCGGCGAAATTGGAACCGCCGCCCACACAACCGATCATCACGTCCGGATATTCGCCCGTCATGTCCATCTGCTTGATCACTTCTTCACCGATCACGGTCTGGTGCAGCATGACATGATTCAGCACGGAGCCCAGGGCGTATTTTTTGGTGCCGCCACTGGTGGCCGCCACTTCCACAGCTTCGGAAATGGCCACACCCAACGAGCCGGGCGAGTCCGGGTCACGCTCCAGCATGGCGCGACCGGCCTGCGTGTTGGGGGAGGGGCTGGGTGTCACGGAAGCGCCGAAGGTCTGCATCAGGCTGCGACGATAGGGTTTTTGATGATATGAGATCTTCACCATGTACACTTCGCAATCCAGACCGAAGTGATTGGTGGCCATGGCCAGGGCGCTCCCCCATTGTCCGGCGCCGGTCTCGGTGGTCAGCGCCTTTACGCCCGAGATCTTATTATAATAAGCCTGGGCTACTGCCGTGTTGGGCTTGTGCGAACCCGAAGGCGAGGTGCCTTCGTACTTGTAATAAATGTGGGCCGGTGTCTCTAAATAGGCCTCAAGTCCGGTGGCCCGGATCAGCGGCGTGGGCCGCCACATGGCATAAATATCGAGCACCTCTTCGGGAATGGGCACAAAGCGCTCCGTGGTCACCTCCTGCTCGATCAACGGCATAGGAAACAGGGGTGCCAGGTCATCGGGGCCGATGGGTTGCAGAGTGCCGGGATGGATGACCGGAGGCAAGGGTTCAGGAATGTCGGCCAGGATGTTGTACCAGGCCCTGGGGATTTCTGTTTCGGGAAGTATGAATTTCTTGGGGCTGGACATGAGATGCTCCTTTTGTTGGTGTGGGATGAATTATGATGCCGATCAGGAAATGCCGTCGCTGGCGCTGGTCTTGATCACCGCGCCGCTGACGGTATTATGCGAAACAAGCGACCACAGATCGATTGTCCATCTGTCAACACGACAACACTGTCTGTGTTTGTTTATCACATTCGCGGCCAACGGTCAAACTGCGATGGACACGTTTCAGAAACGGGACGGGGCTTCTTTGCCATTGATCCGTAAAATGTGCTACGCTTGCGTTTATCCTGATGCCAACTGTCTTTTGATCTTCCATGCCTGCACAAATCATTCCTTCAGCATTCAAGCATACAGTACAAACCTATCCGCAACACGAGGCTATTGTTTTCGAAGGCCAGCGCCTGAGCTGGCAACAGGTGCATCAGCAGGTCCAATGTCTGGCGCAGGCCTTTCTCGATCGGGGCATTCGCCGCGGAGATCGTATCGGTATTCATTGTACCACACGGCCGGAATATGTTGTGGCGCTGCTGGCCGCCGCCCAGGTAGGCGCCATGTTGGTGGGATTCAACATCAATTATACTGTGCGAGAGATTCGCGACCAGGCGCAAAAATGCCAACCGAAGCTGATGATGTTACTGCATAGGCATCCCCTGTTTGCCGATATTAGCCAGGCAGTGGCCGACATGCCGTTTGTCCGCCATCGGGTTGTTATCCAGGGGCCGGCGCTGGACGGCTGGGAAACGTGGGACGATTTGCTGGCCACGACGCCACAGCCCGCACAATTGCTGACGCGTTTTCGCGGTTTGCGCCCCGATGACGGCGTGTTCATGGTGTTCAGCGGTGGCATCAGTGGCGAGATGAATGGCGCTGTGCTCAGCCATCGCAACATTCTGGCCAACATCTCCGTACAAAATCGTCTCCTGCACTGGCAGGCCTCCGATCGCATTATCCTGCACCTGCCCATGAACCATGTCAGTGGAACGACCCTGCTGGCTATGGGAGCCGTGCTCTCGGGAGCCACCCTGCTCATGCTGGAGCGTTTTCATCCTGAACACACCATGCAGCTCCTGCAACGGGAAAGGGCAACCATTTTTGGCCAGGTGCCGGCCATGTGGACCATGGTGTTTTCGCTGCCACACTTCGACAGCTTTGACCTCAGTTCAGTGCGATTGAGTATTGTCTCCGGCGCACCCACCCCTGAATCCATCCTGCGCCGCATCGCCAGTATTGCTCCGGCCACCCTGCATGCCTACGGCCTTACAGAGGCCGCGGGAATGGTGACGTATAATGATCTGGATGATGATGTCGAGGTGCTGGTGCATTCTGTCGGTCGTGTGGCGCCCGAGTTTGAGTTGCGCATCGCTGATGACGCCGGTCGCACCCTGCCGCCCGGCAATGTGGGCGAAGTGCTTGTACGTGGGGATTGTGTGATGGAGGGCTATTTTCGCAATCCTGTGGCGACGCGACAGATGATCGATGCCGATGGCTGGCTGCACACCGGCGATCTGGGGCGGGTGGATCAGCGAGGCTATCTCACGCTCACCGGTCGCAAAAAACGCATGTTCATTTCCGGTGGCTATAATGTCTTCCCGGAGGATATCGAGCGCTATGTGAGCAGCCATCCGGCTGTGGCGGCCTGCCATTGCAGCTATCAGGCCGATGGGGTGATGGGCGAAGTGGGCGTGCTGGAGGTGCGGCCTCGCAACGGCGCCGCCCTCAAACCGCATGAGATACGACAGTTCTGCAAGCAGGGATTGGCGCGGTATAAAGTGCCCCGCGTGGTGCGCATCACCACATCCCCTTCGGTTCATGCCTCCGGGTTGACAGCCCGGTGATTACTGCTTCGTAAATAAGCCTCTCGCAAAGGCGCAAAGCCGCCAAGGAAAAATAGAAAAAATCCTTTGCGCTCTTGGCGTCTTGGCGAGAGATTTTCATCCGTTTTGGCGTGCAGCTTGCGCACCGTAGGTCTGTTCCGTAAA
>JAJRXO010000546.1 GCA_024276255.1 Chloroflexota bacterium
CCGTGACTGGCTGGGTATCACATTTAGCCAGGGCGTCAACGATGTGTATGGATTGGACGGGCTGGTGTTCGTGCAGGTGATCACTTTTTTCCCCGTGGCCTATCTGATCATGCGGGCCATGCTGGAACGTCTGGACCCGGCTATGGAGGAGGCGGCGCAAAGCCTGGGCGCAAGCAAGCTGCGCATCTTTCGTACAGTTACCCTGCCCCTGCTGGTGCCGGGGATCGCCGGTTCGTTCCTGTTGCTCTTTGTAGAATCCCTGGCTGATCTGGGGAATCCGTTATTACTCACCGGCACCCGTAATGTGCTCTCCACGGAGATCTTCCTGGCCGTCAATGGTGAATACAATCAGCAAAAGGCGGCCGCCCTCTCATTTGTGCTGCTCATCCCCACGCTGACGGTTTTCATGCTGCAGCGCTATTGGGTGAGCCGTCGTTCGTACATCTCGGTGACCGGCAAACCAACGGGCGGTCAGCTGAAAGTACGCGAGTGGTATATTCGCTGGCCATTTCTCATTGCTACCGCGCTGGCATTATTGCTGGTGGCGGCACTGTATCTCTCGATTGCCCTGGGATCGGTTACCAAGCTGTGGGGCATCGACTACAGCCTGTCACTGGAAAACTACCGCATCGCCCTCACTCGCGGAATGGAAGCGATCCTGGATACGACCTTCCTCTCTGCCATTGCCACGCCGCTGGCTGGCGTTCTGGGGATGGTTATCGCTTTCCTGGTGGTTCGTCGGCGTTTTGCGGGTAAAGAGGTACTGGACTTTGTTTCGAATTTGGGAGCGGCTGTACCCGGCACCATCCTGGGCATTGGCTTTATCATCGCCTTCATTGGAGCTCCCTGGCCGGCCCTGATCTTGATCTTTACGGTATTCCTGTTGTACTTCCTGGGCAACATGCAGGGAGGCAAGCTGGAGAAAGTCATCGTCGCCGTGGCCGGGGTGGGTATAGGGGCGCTGGCGGCTTATCTGGCGCCAATTTATCTGGGCAACGATTGGACGATCGCCATTGTGGCCCTGGTGTTGGCGGTTCTATTGTGGCTATTGGGGCGCTGGAGTGCCCAACCTTCGCAGCGACGGCTGGTTGGGATATTGCTTCTGTTTCCTGTAATCGGCCTGCTCCTGTTTGTCTTGGGGCCTTATCCCACATGGTGGATCAGCCAGTGGGGGCGCTCGCTGGGCGGCAACGGCGCCAAATTGGTCACCAGCCTGGCCGAATGGGTGGATGTGTTTACGAGCATCCCCTTGCCGGCTCATGGTCTGTTGTTGTTGGGCATCGGTGGGCTGATCTTGCAGGAGTTGCAACCGCGGCGCCAGCGCTATTTCACTGTTTTCTTGCTGGCGGTGGGCGCCCTGCTCATCTTCACCAACAAACCCCTGGCGCTGGTGGGCAGTTCCTACATCATCATCGCTGCCTATGCCGTACGCAGCCTGCCGGCTTCGTTGCGCGCGGGCGTAGCATCATTGCAACAGATTGATCCCGCGCTGGAGGAGGCCTCAACTTCCCTGGGCGCGGATGCGCAGACCACCTTCCGGCGCGTTACGCTGCCCCTGATTGCGCCAGCATTTCTGGCCGGCCTCATCTTTGCCTTCGCCCGTCACATGACATCGCTCAGCGCCATCATCTTTTTGACCACCCCCAAATGGCGCATTCTCACCGTGCAAATCCTGAGTGAGGTGGAGCAGGGAGGTATGAATATCGCTACCGCCTATGCCATGATCGTCATTCTCATCGTGCTGGCCGCCATTGGTCTCTTCTATTTCTTGGTTGGTCATTTCCTTGGTTCTGATGCCACCATCGATCTCACTTCCGGCGGTGGTTGATCCTCATAACCCGGTCTATTGCCCTGGATTCACCTATGAACACCTATCTTTCTCTGCAAAATCTCTCGAAAGTTTTTCAGTCACGCGGTACAGGCGGTGAGGTCGTCGCCGTCGATAATGTGTCCATTGATATTCAGCGCGGGGAGTTCGTGACGCTGTTGGGGCCCAGCGGCTGTGGAAAAACCACAACCTTGCGCCTGATCGCCGGTTTCGAATTCCCCACCGCAGGCAAGATCATCCTCGATGGCGCTAATGTGGCGCCGCTGCCGCCCAACAAGCGCCAGATGTCGATGGTGTTTCAGTCGTATGCCGTGTTCCCCCATCTCACCGTGTTTGAAAACATCGCCTATGGCCTGCGCATCAAGCGCCTGCCCAAGGATGAGATCAAACGCCGCGTGCTCAGTGTGCTGGAACTGACTGAACTGGAAGGACTGGAGAATCGGGCTCCCAACCAGCTTTCGGGCGGGCAGCAGCAGCGCGTGGCCCTGGCGCGCGCCCTCGTCATCGAGCCCAAGGTACTGTTGCTGGACGAGCCCCTGAGCAATCTCGATGCCAAATTGCGGGAACAGATGCGCGTGGAATTGCGGAGGATTCAGCACCAATTGGGCATTACCTCGATCTATGTTACCCATGATCAGGTCGAGGCGATGGCCCTTTCTGATCGCATCGTGGTCATGAATGAGGGTCGCATCGAGCAGGTGGGGCCGCCGTGGGAGGTATATCGTCGGCCTGCCTCGGAATTTGTGGCCAATTTCATCGGTCGCGCCAATTTTGTAGACGGCGTGGTCGAGTCCGTCGATGGCCAGCACATCGGCGTGCGCGCGTTCAATAATAACCTGCTGCAGGTAGCCCAGTCGACGCCGCAGCGGCGCGTGGGCGACAAAGTTCGCCTGGTCATCCGCCCCGAAGCCATGATCCTCAATCCCAAGGAGGGCCCGGTCAGGGCCGTGGTGCGGCGCTCGACCTACCTGGGCTCGCTCATTGAA
>JAJRXO010000547.1 GCA_024276255.1 Chloroflexota bacterium
ACTCCTCACACGCATTCAGCCGACGCCTCAGACGGCCTCCCTATATCATACTCATTTGGCGGCGATTCGCTATTCTTTGGTTGTTAATGTGCTCTCTTTAAATATACAAGGCGCAAAGCCGCCAAGGAAAAATAGAAAAAAATCCTTTGCGCTCTTGGCGGCTTTGCGAGCGCTTTTCCTTGGTATCGGCGCCAGCCAGCTTGCAGTCGGACTGCTTATAATATAGTGCCTGATGGCAAAGAAGTCCATACCTCGCATAAGCATTCCTCGCAGCATTCCGTGCAAAAACCAGTAGATTGCGTGCATTTGCGTGCAACCCCACCTTTTAGAGCCCGTCGATCGCGGTAAACAGGATGGAATGGGCTGACTTGCGGCCATCGTTCTCAACAAATGCTTGAGCTTGCTTTCAGACGCGTGGTACAATCACCCCGCTAAGAAGATCCTTGCGTCCTCCACCCCGCGACTCAAAACATCCCCCCACGTGACCATCAGAATCTATCCCACAGGCCTGCTGAAACGCTACATTGCTGCCGAAACCGAACTTGACAACGTGCATACGGTCGCCGATGCTCTGGCCCAGCTCTCGCTGCCGCCCGATATGGGCGTCATCGCCCTGGTGAATGGGCGTGTGGTTGGCCCGCAAACTGAGCTCAACGACGGCGACGAACTAAGACTGGCGCCCACGATCAGCGGAGGATAGGCTGGGATTGCCAGTGCACCAGTTGTAATTCGGCGTCGTATTCGAATTTCAGCTCCACTGCCGGGCCATCGCCGATCACGAGGGGATAAAAAATGGCGTCGGCCTGGGGAATGGGTAAAGAGGGCACTTCCTCGATTGCAAACCACTGCAAACGTCCCTCTCGCAGATCCCCTTGGACCCTGGCGTGCGGCACCTCTACGCGGTACACGAACATCATCCACTGCCAGTCGGGCCGCGGCGAAATCTCGGTGACGATGGCGCGCAGACTTGGCGACTCGGCATGCAGGCCCGTTTCCTCCCGCAGCTCGCGCAGCGCACATTCCCGCGGCGATTCCCCGGCATCGATCTTGCCCCCGGGCGCAATCCACAGGCCCAGATTGGGTTCTTTGTGCCGATACATCATCAGCACCTGACCCCGACAGGTGGCGTAGATCAGCGTCGTGAGAATGAAGGGACAGTTCATAAGCCGGGGATCAGAGAAAGCATGGATTCAGAGCCCGATGTAACGGGCGTAAATGCTGCGTCCCACGTCCGGATCATCCACACCTTTGATGATGGCGCGGCCATCCGGAAACAGGGTGATCTCCAGTTCATCGATGCGCGCCCGCAGCAAATAGGGTGTTTGCTTCACCTCGCCCAGCATTTGCAGGCGTTTTGCTACCTGCTGCAAATCGAAGCTGGCGTGCGGCACGCTCACCTGCACCGCATTGCGCCCGCACAACACGGCGCTGCGACTCTGCACTTCTGCTTCCAGAAAACGGTAATGATGCTGGCCACAGGCCGGGCAGTCGGGATTGCGTCCCGCCAGTTCAAACGTCTCGAAAGAATTATCCCACAGATCAATGTGGATCATTCCCCGGTTGATGGCGCCCCGGCCTATCAACAACTTGATGGCCTCGGTGGCGGCCACGCTGGCCAGCACGGCAACCACGGGCCCCAACACACCGGCGGTATCGCAGGTGGGCCCTCCCATGGCAGGCTCCGGCCCCAGCAGGCACTGCAAACACCCCGTGGCCGGTCGTTGAACTTTGTCGGCGGCAGCGGCCGGCACGAAAGTGGCGGTCATGCCATAGGAGGCGACCACGCCAGTGTACACCCAGGGGATGCCAAGCTTCAGGCAAACATCATTGATCAGATAGCGTGCCTCGAAATTGTCGGTGCCATCCAGCACCACGTCGGCATCCTGCAGCAATGCCAGTGCATTGCCTGGATTGAAATCGGCAACCACGGGTTCGATCTCGATCTCACTGTTGATCTGTCGCAGACGTTGAGCAGCGGCCACCGCCTTGGGCAGGCCGTCGGCCACGTCCCCTTCATCAAACAGCATTTGCCGATGCAGATTGTTCAGCTCCACGTAGTCGCGGTCGACCAGGCGCAAGTAACCCACACCGCCGCGCGCCAGATGGTTGGCCAACACCGTGCCATTGGCGCCACAACCGATGATCACAGCCCTGCTTTTGAGCAGGCGTCGTTGGGCATCGGCCCCCAGGCCCGAAAAAATGATCTGTCGTTGATAACGGAGAAGGGAGGAATCAAGTTGGCTCATAGAAATAGTGTGACGCAAAGTCATTCAGGTGTCAAGTAGAATCAGTAGCCTCATGATCCTCTGCCAGCAAACGCCGGGCAGCCGTCACAACTTCATCCACCGAAATGTCACGTACACATCCATGCGCCTCGATATCCGTCCAATCCAGCTTTTGGCACGGGATGCAGCGCCAGTGGGAGCGCAGCACTACATGGCGGGCCGCATCGCCCCAGGGACCAAAACGCAGGGCGTCAGCCGGGCCAAACAGATGCACGGTGGGGGTGCCCACCGCTACGGCCAGATGCAGCGGGCCAGAATCGACGCCCAGCACCAGGCTGGCGCGTTGCATCAGCGCCGCCAACACGCCAAACGAGGTCTTTCCACCCAGATCGATGATCTGCGGGCCGGCCAGCGCCTTCACGCGAGCCGTGAGTTCCTCCTCGCCCGGCCCGCCCGATACGAACACCTTGGCGCCGGCATCTGCCAGACGTCGACCGACCTGCCCCCATTTGGCCTCGGGCCACAGCTTGACTGCCGCGCCGCTGCCGGGATGGATGATTACCAGAGGACGTCCGCCGCGGCGCCCATGTTGTTGCAGCAAGGCATCGGCCTGTTGCTGCCAAGCGGATGAGATAGCAAAACGCAAGGGATGATGCCGGGGGTCGGGATCAGGACTGGCCCCCAGCAGGCTCTGCACCAGCCGCAAATTGCTGGCAGCTGCGTGCTCATAGGGCAGGGGCAGGGCGCGCGTCAGCCATGGTGTGGTCTCGGGGGTGGCATAGCCCCAGCGCCTGGGAATCCCGGCCACCGCACATGTCATAGCGCCCCACCAGTGATCCGGCCGCAGTATCAGGGCCGTATCAGCGTGCAGGCTTCGCCATGTCCGCCCCAGCCTGATGATCTGGGCCCAGCGTTCAGCCCACCCTGTGCGTTCTCCTCGCTCAAAGGCCGGGAATCGCACCTCCAGCAGCTCATCGAAATCCCCCTGTAATGCCGGCAAGGCCGGCCGCGCCCACGGCCCCACAGCCAGGATGATGTGGGCCTTGGGCAATTCCCGGCGCAGCCAATGCAGGGCCGGCGCCAGAAACAGCAGATCACCCAGATGATCGGGGCGCAACAGCAGCAGGCGCTGCGGCAGGCCCGCGGGCTGCGTCGTCGCGGGCAGAAAACCGGCCGCAACCCCTGTGAGCAGGCGCCTCAAACGTGTTCTGGCGTTGGTAGCTTGCTCTTGCGGTAAATGAGGATAGATGGGCGCGATCATCACGGTTCACACAACGAACGAGAGCCGGCCCCATGAAGACATAACATGATCCTCCAGGGTCTGGCTCTCGTTTGCAGTCGTTCAATTGTGTGCCCGAGAGGCAAAATTCACTCGGACGGGGTGCTATGCTGACTGCTCAGGCAGCGTCGTAGCCGGGACCATCGGTGAAGAAGTCGTAGTTCGGCTGGATATCAGTGGTCAGATCGATCACCTCACCACCTGCGGCCGTTACGACCTCTTTGGTGTCGGCTGGCACATACTGCTGCCCTTCTGCCAATTCGTATTCATCCGGCACATCTTCTTCGGGGAAGATCGCTTCAAACGGGCATTCAGGTACACAGGCACCACAGTCGATGCAGGTGTCAGGATCAATGTAGTACCAAGGCCATTCACTTTCGGGTTGGCCGGGCACAATGCACTCGACAGGGCACACTTCGGCGCAAGCGCCGTCACGCAAACACAGACTGGTAATAATGTGAGTCATGGACTTGCTCCTTTTATCAGCATCCGGCGTATCCCATCAGGGATACCCGCATGGCAATAGGGTATGAATGGAAACGGCGAAAAGGATAACAAGATGATTTGTAGCAGATTCTGGCGGATAGATCAAATTTTGTTTGGCACTTGTATTTCAACGTCACGCCAAGAAGCGGGTAGTGGAATACGGCCATCGTCACAGGTCACAGGACGGCCATCTACCCAGGCCTGGGCTGCATCCAGGCCATGGACGACCAGCGTTGCAGCATGCACTGACGGTTGATATGCGCCCTGTTCTGTACGATGGATATGCCAGCGATCAGGCGCAGACCAGCGGGTGCTAAAATGCGTGAGCCGGTATTCACCCTGACGATAATCCATACTGATGCCGTCATCTTCGTACAACCAGGAGTCGCATTCGCCTGCCCAGGCGTGCAATGTGTAGGGTTGGGCAGGGGTGGCGGTGGAGGCGCGGGGCGGGGCGATGGGCAGCACGGCGCCAGCCCGCACATACAGGGGCACCACATCCAGCGGCGCAAAAGCGGGTATGATGCCGGGGCCGCTGTGCCGTTCGTCGTTCCAGAAATCGTACCATGCTCCTGGCGGCAAATGGACGGTGCGTACATCGGTTTGTGGTGTGAGCACCGGCGCTACCAGCAGATGATCGCCCAACAACCATTCATCGTCCACGTCCCACAATTGTGCCTGGTCGGGAGCATCGTACAACAGGGGCCGCATGATGGGCGTTCCATCGCGGCTGCACTGCCAGAAAGCAGTATAGATGTAGGGCAGCAGGCGATAACGCCAGCTGATGTAGATGCGTGCGACCTCTTCCGCCTGAGGGCCAAACGACCATGGTTCCTGGCGAGCCGTGTGTTTGGCCGTGTGGGTGCGGAAGAAGGGGGTAAACGCGCCCATGCTGATCCAGCGGGCAAAGAGTTCGGCTTCAGCATTACCGCCGAATCCGCCGATGTCGGCGCCCGTAAACGACAGGCCCGACAGACCGAGGTTCATGAGCATGGCCGGTGTAAGGCGCAGATGATCCCAATCGCTGATGTTGTCCCCGGTCCATGAGCTGCCGTAGCGTTGAATACCGGCGTAACCGGAACGGCTGAACACCCAGTTGCGTTCATGCGGCCGCAACTGATTCAGACCTTCGTAGGTGGCGCGAAGCATCTGCATCCCATAGGCCGAGTGCACCTGATCGTGCCGGGCGCCATGCCCTTCCAGCTCGTGTTGCACAGCAGCCGGGAAGGTGCTGCCACTGAACACGGTGGGTTCGTTCATATCATTCCAGAAGCCGTCGAAACCATCGGCCAGCAGCCCCTCATATAACCCGCCCCACCATCGGCGCACCCGCGGGCTGGTGAAATCGGGGAAATAGCATTCTCCAGGCCATACCGGGCCATGAAACAACGTGCCATCCGGCAGTTTGCAGAACATATCCTGCGCCACACCCTCCGCGCACACATGATACTGGGGATCTACCTTGATGCCGGGATCGACCATGCTGACCGCCTTGAATCCCTGTTCGTGCAGTTCGGCCAGCAGCGCTGGTGGATCGGGGAATGCCTGCCGATCCCAGGTGAAACAACGGAAGCAATCCATATAATCGATGTCGAAATGAATTGCCTCACAGGGGATGCGGCGCTTCCGGAATTGGGTGGCGATCTCCCTTATTTCATCTGCGCTTTCATAGCTCCAGCGAGATTGATGATAGCCCAACACCCATAGAGGCGGCAGATTCATACGACCGGTGAGCGCGGTGTAGCGCTGCAACACGTCGGCCGGCTCGGGCCCGGCCATGTAATCCAGGCGTAGCTCATTGTTTTGCGTTTCGTAATGCAAAATGTCGGGCTGCTGCGCGCCCAAATCCATGCGGCCATCGGCCATACTATCGAAAAGCATGCCAAAAGCCACCCCCTCGTGCAGGCCCATCACAAAGGGGACGTTGATATAGAGGGGATCATCACCCGGTTCATAAACCTCAGGATCCCGGGTGGTGAGGGTAAGCTGCCTGCCGCGCAAATTCAGGGGAAATGCCCGCTCGCCCATCCCATAAAGATGCATCCCGGCCGGCAACGCTTGTCTCCACCGCCCCACGCCCCGTTCCCAGCCGATATCCTGCACCCAGCCACTGACATCCTGACCCCGGTCATCGCAGAATTTGAAGGCAAGGGGATGGCGGCGGATATGCACTTGCAGGGCGTCGGTGTGCACCTGCAGGGTGTCGTCATCTTCGATGATGCGGAAAGGCACTGCCACGGGAGACAGGCAGGTAGCATACGAAAAGTAGGGGGGCAACTCATCGCTGGCCGTCATGCGCAGGCGCACAATGGCCGGTGTAATCATTTCGATGCGTACTACACCGTGCGTGCACTGCAACAGCACGGCGTTGTCTTGCTGGCGCCAGTTTTGTAAATGACCGATTGTATGCATGTGAGATCGCTTGGGGAGAGGATAACGGAGGGCATAGTAACGCAGGCGCAGGTAATAGAGCACGGTGAGCAAGGCGGGACGCCAGCCCACAAACGTGAGACCGCGCCACAGGGTCTGCACGGTCGTCCGTGCTTTGCGAATCAATTCCATCATGAGGCCAATTGTACTGCATTTGCCAGTAAAGGGCTATGCCAAAGCGGCAGCGGATCACATGCAAACCGCGGATGATCGAATACTGAATGCCATCGCTCCATCCATCAAACGCCATAAATACCCTGGAATTGTAAGCTACCGAACAGTAAAAAGCCTGTTTTGACATTCTATTTTATCGTGCTATACTCTCTGATATACTAGCGATCGGTCGACCACGAACGATGAACTCGCTGCAAGACCTGCGCTTGCCCGGAAATGAGGGAAACGGTTTTTGCATGTCCTCTCTTCCTCATTTCCCTTTCTTGCTTCCGGTTTTCCCGCCTGTCCTTATCCATTAGCACACGAAACATGTTTCGCCTCAGATTGATGACAGGAAAGACGGGGACGAGCGCGGAAAACGCAGATTGATTCTGAAAAGGAGGTGACCTGTACGCCTTTGAAACAATTGCAAATTCCCTGGATGGTTCGCTGTCCGAGCCATCGCTGCAACAAACTCTCTCGACCCTCTCTCTCACTACCGTCATTTAGGAGGCTATGATGGATAAACCAAAGGCAGACAAGAAGAAGATGGAGGCAGTTCACCCCTACATTCCGGTTGCCTACGAGCAACTGGAAAAGGGGCGCATCAGTCGCCGCCAATTTCTGAGATTGGCAACATTACTGGGTATGTCGGCAGGGGCAGCGACGTTTGTTGCTGCTTGCGCCAGCGGATCGGGCGGAGGCGCCGCCACCACTGCCCCGGCGACCACCGCGCCCACAACCGCACCGCCGACAACTGCGCCAACCGCCGAGCCCACCGGTGGCGTCAAGCGGGGAGGCACCTGGACCGCCTCGATGAAATTACAGTTGCTGGATCACCCCGCTCGCCTGTCATGGGTCGAAGGCGCCAATATCGTGCGCCAGACCAATGAATATCTCACCGAGACCGGCCCCGACAACATCACCCGACCCTATCTGCTGGAACGTTGGGAAGCCAGTGAAGATGTCAAAACCTGGGACCTGTATCTCAGGAAGGGCGTCAAATTCAACAATGGCGACGAGTTGACCGCCGACGATGTGATGTTCACTTTTGGTGAGTGGCTCAACCCTGATGTGGGTTCCTCCATGCTGGGCCTGCTTTCCTATCTGGATGGCATGCAGAGCGTGGAAAAGGTTGACGACTACCACATCCGCCTGCACCTCACATCGGGCAACATCGGTGTACCCGAACACCTCTTCCACTATCCGGCCGTCATCCTGCACCGCAGCTTCGAGGGTGATATCATCAAGCAGCCCATTGGCACCGGCGCCTGGACTCTGGAGGAATATGCCGAAGGCGAGCGCGCCCGGTTCAAACGTCGCGCAGACTACTGGCAGACGGGCGCCGATGGCAAACCACTCCCCTATCTGGACGAACTGGTCTTTGTCTCCACCGACAAGGATGCCGGTGTGGCGGCGTTGCAATCCGGCCAGGTCGACTCTCTGTACGATCCGCGGCCGGCCGACTTCCTGGCCCTCAAGGATCTCGACTTCCTCACCGTTTATCCCGTGGCCACTGCCCAGGCGCTGATCCTGCGCATGCGCGTGGACCTGGAACCGTGGGACGACAACCGCGTGCGCACGGCGCTGAAACTGTGCCAGGACCGCGCCAAGATCTTGCAGCTCAGCTACTTCGGTGAAGGCGTACTCTCCATTGACGCCCACATGTCGCCCGTGCATCCCGAATACTGCGTAAAACCCATCCCCGAGTATCAGCCCGACAAGGCCAAGGCTCTGTTGGAAGAATATGCCAAGGAAAAGGGCATCGATCTGCCGCTCAAGGTCACTCTCTCCACCAAGAACGACCAGAACGAGCCCGACATCGCCGCCGCTCTGAAAGAGCTGGCTGCACCGGCCGGTTTCGACATCACCCTCGATATCACCGAACCCGGTGGCTACTGGGATCGCTGGACCGAGGTACCGCTGGGCATTACCTCGTGGACCCACCGCCCGCTGGCGACCATGGTGCTGCCGTTGGCCTACACCAAAGAATCCATCGGCGCCTGGAACGAAACCCGCTGGTATGACGACGAATTCACCAAGCTGCTGCGCCAGGCAGAAGCCACCCTTGATGTGGAAGCTCGCCGCAGCATCATGTGCACGATGGAAGACATCATGCAGGATCGTGGCCCCATCGGCAACAGCTATTGGAAGAATGTGTGGACCATCATGCGTTCCGAATTCAAGAACGTGAAGGCCCATCCCACTGCCTACTATCTCATGAACGACGTCTGGAAAGACGCCTGATCCAACCTGATGACAGGTGGAGAGCAAAGGTCCATGGCCTTTGCTCTCCTGTTGGGGTCAAAACGGGGTTTGACAAACGAAACGGCTTTCTACTAGGGAGTTCCTTATGGCACGATTCATCATTCGCAGTCTCATCTCTACCATCATCACCATGTTGCTGGTCTCAATGGCCCTTTTCCTGTTATTGGAGGTGGCCAGCGGTGATGTCACTGTAAAAATCCTGGGTATCGAATCGACCCCGGAACAACGAGCCTCGTATCGCGCCCAGCTGGGCCTGGACGCCCCCGCGTATGAGCGTTATCTCGACTGGCTGATCGGCAACGACTTTCGTGCCCGCAAGCTGGTGGGCTATCCCCTTGTGACCATCAAAAACGAGCAGACCAACGAGGCCGAATGGTGGGCCGATGTAAATGGTCAGCTCAAGCGATGGAAGATGGAAAATGGCAGACTGATCGAGTTGCGACGGCAACCGGACGGTTCCGCCAGCAAACACCTGGTCTCCGTCAACTGGCAGGTGAATGAAAAGGG
>JAJRXO010000548.1 GCA_024276255.1 Chloroflexota bacterium
CAGGCTCGCGATGGCAACCTGCTTCAGCAGGTTTCTTATAGCAGCCGATGATTTCAACCATCGGCTATTTACGAAGCAGTCGCCATGAGCACTAGCTCACCACATAACGACGAAAATAGGACGCAGATGAACACAGCCTGTGGACACAGATTTTGAATATGGATGGGGCCGAGGTGTTGCAGGCCGCCCGGCGCTGAACCGCCGGGCTAGCAAACGGCGCCGGCTGAACCCGGCTTGCTCATTCCTGCTGTAGCTGCTAAGCCCCCTTCGAGGGGGCGCTGTCGTGTAGCCGGGCGGCTTTCAGCCCCCGGCGGACGCCGGAACCAATCCCTGTGCTATTTTCGAAACAGTGGGCAGCGACAGGCAACTGAAGGCATTGTATTGCATTGCCCATTCTGTGGGGGAGTGACGTTTGGCCGGCAGGCACTTTACCCTTTACAATACTGCGCCGGAGGACCCTTTATGACCCTGCATAAGATGAAACCGATAGTTGACCGTTCGTGGCTTTTTATTGTCGCCGGCCTGATGTGGACAGCCGTGGGCCTGATGCTTTTGTGGCGGGCGTTCGGCTGGTTGCTGGCAGCGTCCCACACGATGCCCCTGTTTCTGCTCGGCATGGGCATTGCCTTGCTCAGCTATCACTTCATGTTCACGAACACCGTCCGCAAAAATATCGCCCGTCTGCATACATTGCCCGAACGGACGGGGCTGCTGGCCTTCAACTCGGCCCGCGGCTACGGTATCATCGTAATCATGATCGCCCTGGGCATTGGCCTGCGGCATTCGTCACTCGATCGCAGTCTGCTGGCAGTATTGTACACGGCCATGGGGGGAGCGCTGTTTTTGGCCAGTTTTCATTTTTATGGTCAGGTCTGGCCCCAGCACACACAACCGGCTCTAACCAAGGCCATTCGCAGTCCTGACGAAACATAGTTCTTCATGCTCCGGCAAGACTGACGCCAATGGCTGCCGCCCGAGATATGGGAAGGCAAGGTGGGATGGCTTTCAGTCAACGGGCACTGTCGCTGGAGGATGGAAGACGTCCTTCAGGCGCTGGCGATGGGTGGGCGCGATATTCACCGGCAGATCGGCCTCGGCAAACCAGCGCAGGGCCGCGGTTTCTTCGTTTTCCCGGATCATCTCTCCACCGACGATGCGGCACAGAAAATTCAACGAGGCGATCTTAATGCGGTTGCCGTCGGGGTAAATGGTGCAGATGCGGGGATCGGTATAGCAACCCAACAGGCGCACTATCTCCACCTGCAGGCCGGTTTCCTCCCGGGCCTCGCGTACCGCCGCAGCCCGAAAGGTCTCCCCGGCATCCACCCCGCCCCCGGGCAGACACCACCAGTCACCATCCGTGCGCTTTTGTAACAAAACCCGGCCCTGCTCATCACGCAGGGTGATCGATACACCCAAACGAACCTTCGCGTCCCTGGTCACCCCAACTCCTTCGCTAAAACGCAGTGTTGCATTCTGTGTCATGGATCATTTCCTTGTTGTCAGATAAGATTGCAGCAACCATAACAGCTATTGTATCATCAACACCGGAATCAGCCCCAGTCAGTTACATATCAAACACAATAGCCTCCGTCCCGGTGTCGGCAGTCTGTCCAGCCGTGGATTCCACGAGGAAAAAACCAGGATTTCATGGCAGCCAACTGCAAGATTCGCCGGAAGGCCACTCCTCACTAAATTCGAACAAAAATGCACAACACGATTCAAGGTTCACCCATGCCTCATCTTTTTTCTCCACTCCACCTGCGCCAGCTGCAACTCAGAAATCGCATCGTCATGTCGCCCATGTGCATGTACACGGCGGGGGACGACGGTCTGGCCACAGATTGGCATTTCGTCCACTACGGCACCCGCGCCGTAGGCGGTGTGGGCCTGATCCTGCAGGAAGCCACGGCGGTGGAAAGCCGTGGTCGCATCAGCCAGCAGGATATGGGCTTGTGGGACGATGCCCACATTGCTCCCCTGGCCCGCATCGTCGACTTTATACACCAACAGGGAGCGGCCATGGGCGTGCAACTGGCCCATGCCGGACGTAAAGCCTGGACCAGGCACAAAGGCCGGGGTCCCGAACCGACGGTGGGGCCCAGTCCCATCCCCTTTGCCGATGATTTTGTTCCGCCCCGGGAGCTGAGCGCCGGCGAGATCGACGACATTGTGCAGGCATTCGTCGCCGCAGCCCAACGGGCGCTGATCATCGGCTATGATGTGCTGGAAATTCACAGCGCCCACGGTTATTTACTGCACAGCTTTGTCTCACCCCTGAGCAACCAGCGCCGGGATGAATACGGCGGCACGCTTGAAAACAGAGCCCGGTTGCTATGGCGCGTGGCCGAGGCTGTGCGCGCGGTATGGCCGCAGGAACGCCCCCTGTTTACGCGCATCTCAGCCAGCGATTGGCATGAGCACGGCCTCACCGTACGCGACTGGGAGCCCGTGGTGGCCGGGCTCCGGGACCGCGGGGTCGATGTCATTGATTGCTCATCGGGCGGCCTCATACCTCATGCCGTGATCCCCTTCGGGCCCGGCTATCAGGTGGCATTTGCCGCCCATTTGCGGCAGGCCTGCGATATCCCCACCATGGCCGTCGGCCTGATCACCCGCCCCGAAACCGCCGACACCATCATTCGCAGCGGGCAGGCCGATCTGGTGGCCCTGGGCCGCCAGCTCCTGCGCGATCCGTACTGGCCCCTGGCAGCCATCCGCACCCTGGACGCCGAGCAGGCCTGGCCCAAACAATATGTGCGGGCGCGATGACAGACCGGCGTCTGCACATCGCCGCTCCCCATCCCTCTCCCCCCCAACCATGACCCCAACCGATTCCTATCCCAAACTGCGAGCTCTTGACATCCACCTGATCGAACACCAGGGCCGGCCATCCCTGCTTGTGCAGGATAAGCTGGAACTCGGCGGGCAGTACCTGATCCTGCCGCACGCCCTGGGCCCGGTGCTCATCCTCTGCGACGGCCAGCACGAGATCGGCAGCATCCAGGAAGAAGTACAGAGACGCTATGGCGTGCGCCTGCCTGCGGACATGGTGGAGGAATTGGTAGACGCCCTGGATCAGGCCTGTTTCCTGGATAACGAACGAAGCGCCGCGGCCATGGATGCTGCCCTGCAGGCCTACCGTGCAGCGCCATTTCGACCCCCACGACTGGCAGGCAAGGGCTATCCAGCCGAGGCCAGCGAACTGCAAGCCCTTTTCGACCGCTATCTGCACGAGGTGGGAGATGCAGATCCTCTGCCTGCTGATGGCCGGGCCATCCTCAGCCCTCACATCGATTACGCCCGCGGGGGCGCCGTGTATGCCCGCACCTGGAAACGGGCCGCCGCCATGGCGCAGGCTGCGGATCTGGTGGTGGTGCTGGCCACCAACCATTACGGCGGTGAAAACGCCGTCACGCTCACCCGTCAACATTATGCCACGCCTTACGGCGTGCTGCCGACGGACATAGAGATCGTGGATGCGCTGGCCGCGGCTCTGGGCTCCGAGCAGGCCTTTGCCGGCGAGCTCTATCATCAACCCGAACACTCCATCGAGCTGGCGCTGACCTGGCTGCACCATATGCGCGCAGGCCGTGCTGTGGCCGTGGTGCCCATTCTCACGGGCTCGTTTCAACCCTGGTTATCCAGTCAAGACGAACCCGCCGCCAGCGGCCCCTATGCCATCCTGATCGATGCATTGCGGCAAATAACGGCGCGGCGCCGCGTGCTGGTGGTGGCATCGGGAGATCTGGCGCACGTGGGACCGGCCTTTGATGGCGATCCGGTGGGCGAGGCCGAACGCCAGGCGCTTGCCGCCAGCGATGATCAATTGCTGCAATACTTGACAGCCGGTGACGCGGATGGTTTCTGGCATAGCATCAAGGCCATACAGGACCGCAATAATGTGTGTGGCGTTTCGCCATTTTATCTCACACTCAAACTCACGGCAGCCAGCAGCGGCCAGCGCGCGGGCTATGCTATCTGCCCGGCCGATGAAAACAACAGCTCGTTTGTCTCGGTGTGCGGGGTGGTATATCCCTGAATCCGATATAAAAAACGCCGTCGGCGGGATGCCGACGGCGTTTGCTTGAGCCAGAGTAGAAAGGTGGGGCTTAGAAGCCCATGCCACCGCCCATGTCGGGGGCTGCGGGAGCAGGTTCTTTTTCGGGGATGTCGGTGATCAGGGCTTCGGTGGTGAGGATCATAGCAGCGATGCTGGCGGCGTTCTCCACGGCGCTGCGGGTGACCTTGGCCGGATCGATGATGCCGGCGTCCACCATATTGACGTATTTCTCTTGCATCACGTCGAAGCCAATGCCCTTGTGATCGTTTGCATTGCGGCGGCGAACTTCTTCTACCACCACACCGCCATCATAACCGGCGTTCTGGACGATCCAGCGCATGGGTTCTTCGAGGGCACGCTTGAGGATGCGGGCTCCCGTCTGAATGTCGCCTTCGGTCTCCTCGATCACGGCGTCCAGTTTCTGGGCAGCTTTGATCAGAGTCACGCCACCACCGGGAACGATACCTTCTTCCACAGCGGCGCGGGTGGCGCTGAGGGCGTCTTCCACGCGGTGTTTCTTTTCCTTGAGCTCGACTTCGGTGCCGGCGCCCACGCGGATGATGGCCACACCACCGGCCAGCTTGGCCAGGCGTTCTTGCAGCTTTTCGCGATCATAGTCGCTGGTGCTGTTTTCGATCTCAACCCGGATCTGATTGACGCGGCCCTGGATCGCAGAATCATCACCACGGCCGCCGACGATGGTGGTTTCGTCTTTGGTGGAGATCACCTTGTCGGCGCGGCCCAGGTCAGCAATGGTCACGCTGTCGAGCTTGCGGCCTAGTTCTTCGGTGATGACAGTGCCGCCGGTGAGGATGGCGATATCCTGCAACATGGCCTTGCGGCGATCGCCGAAACCAGGAGCCTTGACAGCCAGCACGTTGAACACGCCGCGCAGTTTGTTCAGCACCAGAGTAGCCAGCGCTTCCCCATCCACGTCTTCGGCGATGATCACGAGGTCGCGTTTGCCAACCTGCACCAGTTTCTCCAGCACAGGCACCAGGTCCTGAGCAGCGCTGATCTTCTTGTCATGAATGAGGATGTAGGGCTCTTCCAGGGCGGCTTCCATGCGTTCGGAATTGGTGATGAAGTAGGGGCTGATGTAACCGCGGTCGAACTGCATACCTTCCACGTATTCAGTCTCGAAGCCGAGGGATTTGCCCTCTTCCACGGTGATCACGCCGTCTTTGCCGACTTTTTCCATCACATCAGCGATCAGGTAGCCGATTTCCTGATCCTGGGCGGAGATAGCCGCCACCGCAGCGATGCTTTCGCGGGTGCTGATGGGAATGGCCATGTCGGCAATCGCGCTGGAAACCACGCTGGAGCCGCGTTCGATGCCGCGTTTGAGCAGCATGGGGTTGGCGCCAGCAGCCACGTTGCGCAGACCTTCGTTGACAATGGCCTGGGCCAGCACAGTGGCAGTGGTGGTGCCGTCACCGGCCACGTCGTTGGTCTTGGTGGCCGCTTCTTTCAGCAGTTGGGCGCCCATGTTCTGGAAGGGGTCTTCCAGCTCGATCTCTTTGGCGACGGAAACGCCGTCATGAGTCACAGTGGGGGAGCCCCATTTCTTGTCGAGTGCCACGTTGCGGCCCTTGGGGCCCAGGGTGGTCTTGACAGCATTGGCGAGAATGTCAACGCCGCGCTTCAGTTCCTTGCGGGCTTCTTCGGTGAAAATAAGTTGTTTAGCCATGGTTTATTTCCTCGTGAATGAAATATGTAATATGTCGTAAAAGTGGGAAAACGATAGACCTACATTTAGATGCCGTTTTTAGAGTAAAGGTTGCATTCAGGCATCCAGAATCGCCAACACATCACTTTCGCGCAGGATCAGATACTTCTGGCCGTTGAGTTTGACCTCGGTGCCGGCGTATTTGGCGTAGAGAACCACGTCATCCACTTTCACATCCATGGGGACGCGTTCGCCCTGATCATTGCGGGCACCGGGCCCGGCAGCAATCACCTTCCCTTCCTGGGGTTTCTCTTTGGATGATTCGGGCAAGACAATACCCGACGGGGTTGTGGATTCTTTCTCGATGGGAACGACAACGATACGATCGCCTAAAGGACGCAGAGTCATAGTTGTATAACCTCCTGTACATTGATATGATAGATACACACAGATGTTGTGTGTCCGACATTAGCACTCTGGGGTTGCGAGTGCTAAGGCCACAGAGAATCATACTCAAGTACGCCCCTGATGTCAAATCCCATAAGGCAAAAGTGAAACGCGCGGCGGCAGTAAAGTGGTTTGAAGGTAGCGAACAACCGCATCAACTTGACAAGAGATGTGTTTCAATTCTGCGTTCCGGCATCTTTTGGTTTCCGGCTGCGCTGCGATAAAATGCATTGCCTCGTTGTTTCACCGTGTTCTGATTTTATCCCCTCATGCTCACCATCCACAAAGCCGATCCCCAGGGTCACATCCTCACCACCTATTCCGGCTGTCTGCTGACTGATGATGATCCCATCCTGGTTCTGGCCCGCTGGCGACACAGCACCTTGCAGGCTCCTTTCGTAACCTTTGATCCCGGTGATCTCTTTATCGAACGCTATGACCGGGGGCGCTATTACAATGTCTTCGCCGTCTACAGCGGCGAGGGAATCGATCTCAATGATGAAATGTGCGGGGTGAAGGAACAAATGCGAAGGCAAAAACGTCTTGCTGCTACGGCGGCCGATGTCCTGCACCTCATCCAGGATATGTACCACACTTCCCGTCGGCCCAAGGGCGCATACGTCAACTTCAGCTATCCCGTAGAATACAATGCTCAAACTCAGGAGCTCATCTGGCGCGATCTGGCGCTCGATATCTGGGTGCCAGCTCAAGGCCAGCCTCTCCTGCTGGACGAGGACGAATACGCCTTGCTTGATCTCCCCCGCCGGGAACCCCAAACCGCCGCCGCCATTCAGGCGGCATTGCAGCGCCTCTGGCCTCATGCGCTGCGCCACAGCGGCCCCTTTGCCCTCATATGAACCCACGTTCTTCCACCCAATCTCTGCTCAATCTGCTGCTGATCGGCATTCTGATCCTGATCGGAGCCGGTGCCTTGGGAGCTGGCGCCCTGCTTTACACCTACTCACGCATTGCCGCCTCGTTGCCCTCGCCGCAAGAATTGCAGGACCGAGCTAACACATTCAAGAGCACGCAGATATTTGATCGCGATGGCAATCTCATTTATGAGATCTTCCCCAGCGACGGTGGTCGCCGCGTGCTGGTGCCCCTGAGTGAGATCAGCCCTCACCTCATCAATGCCACCCTGGCCACCGAGGACCCCAACTTCTATCAGCACCCTGGCGTCGATCCGATAGGGGTGGCGCGAGCCGTGTACTATGTGCTGCGACGCGATGCCCGCACGCCCGGCGGCAGCAGCATCGTGCAGCAATTGGTGAAACTCACCTTTCTCAGCAGCGAAAAGAGCTACAAGCGCAAGCTCAACGAAGCTGTACTGGCCCTGGAGGTCAGCCGGCGCTATGACAAAGACACTATCCTCGAGATCTACCTCAATCATATCGCCTACGGAAACCTGGCGTTCGGCATCGAGGCCGCGGCCGAGACCTATTTCGGCAAGCACGCCAGCGAACTCAACCTGGCCGAGGCCTCACTGCTGGCCGGCCTGCCCCAGGCGCCCGGCTATTACGATCCCTATATCCACTGGGATACAGCTCGCGAACGGCAGGCTGACGTCCTGCGACTGATGGTGCAGTATGGCTTTATCTCACCCGATGAAGCCACCACAGCCTGGCTGGCCTTTGCCGATAAAGACCCGACCGAAATCCTGCATCAGCGGGAAGCCACCTTCCCCTATCCTCACTTCATCCTGCATGTGCGTCAATTGCTGGAAAGCAATTATGGCGCCGAGATCGTCTCGCGCAGCGGTCTGCGTGTGCGCACCACCCTGGACCCGCGGCTGCAACAGGCCGCCGAAATAGCAGTGCGACAGGGAATCGCCAAACTGACCGACAAAAACGCCCACAACGCGGCTCTGGTGGCGCTGGACCCGGCGACCGGCGAAGTACTGGCCATGGTGGGCTCCCCTGATTACAACGACAGCGAACATGACGGACAGGTGAACATGGCCCTGGTGCCACGGCAAACAGGCTCGGTGATCAAACCGCTCACCTACCTGGCCACATTCGAACTGCCTGAGGACTACTGGACCCCGGCCACCATCATACTCGACGAGCGCACCGAATTTCCCGATGCGCCGGGCCGGCCGTCCTACATCCCCAAAAACTACGATGGCAAATTTCACGGCCCGGTGAGCGTACGCTCGGCCCTGGCCAACAGCTACAACATCCCGGCAGTCAAAGCGCTGCAGCACGTGGGCGTACCGGCGCTGGTCGAGCTGGCAGAGAGGTTGGGCATCAGCACCTTTACGCGGCCGGATTACGGACTCGCCCTTACCCTGGGCGGCGGCGAGGCCAGCCCGCTGGAGATGACCAATGCTTTCGTGCCCTTTGCCAATGGCGGCCAACGTGTGCAGCCCCATTTCATCATCAGCGTGGAAACCGAATCAGGCGACCTGCTGGAAGATAACGCATCACCCCTGGCCCAACCCGTGATCACCCCCGAACACGCTTACCTGATCACGTCCATCCTCAGCGATACCGAAGCCCGCAAACCCGCGTTTGGCAGACTGCGCAAACGCCTGGAACTGCCCGACCGGCCCGTGGCCGCCAAAACCGGCACCACCGACGACTGGCGCGATGGCTGGACTATCGGTTACACACCGCAATTGGTGGCGGGCGTATGGGTGGGCAACGCCGACAACAGCAGCATGGCCGAGGGCCTGAGCGGCGTCTCCAGCGCCGCCCCCATCTGGAAAGCCTTTATGGTTGCCGCGCACGAACCCTGGCCCGTGCAACCCTTTATCCCGCCCCCGGGCGTGGTGCAATTGGAAATCTGCGCCGACACCGGCACCCTACCCACAGACGATTGCCAGAACCGCCGCCTGGAATACTTCAAATCCGATCAGCTTCCCCCTGAACCCGAGCCCACGCCCGAGGCCCAGCCATCACCGACGCCCACCCCCACCCCGGCGGGCTAACACAGGGCCTTCCTCATCCGGGAACGCCCCTCTGCGTGGACTCACGCCACGTGGCACAGCAGCCCTTTGAGATACGCGCCCTCAGGGAAGCTGAGCAACACCGGGTGATCCGGCCCCTGGGCAAAGCGACGAATGATGCGCACATCGCGACCGGCATCGAGCGCGGCGCCGAACAGGATCTTTTGAAACAGATCGGCCGAGATCAGGCCGGAGCAGGAAAAGGTGGCCAACAGGCCTCCCGGCCGCAGCAAACGCATGGCCAGCCAGTTGATATCCTTGTAGCCGCGGGCAGCGCGCTCGATCTGACGGCGGGATGTAGCGAATTTGGGAGGGTCCAGAATGATGAGATCGAATTGGCGGCCACTGTCCCGCCAGCGCCGCAACTGCTGAAACACATCGGCCTCGATGTTCTGCCATTGCTCGGAGGGCAGATCGTTCAACAACAGATTGGTTGCGGCCATCTGCAACGCCTGCTGACTGCTATCGACATTGATCACATGCCGGGCGCCGGCAGCCAGTGCATACACGGCAAACGCGCCGGTGTAACTGAAGGCGTTCAGCACCTCGGCTCCGCGGCAATATGCGGCCACAGCCGCCCGGTTCATCGCCTGATCCAGATAAAAACCTGTTTTCTGGCCCCCGCCCAGATCCACCCGGAAACGATG
>JAJRXO010000549.1 GCA_024276255.1 Chloroflexota bacterium
AGGCCCTCGATGCCGGCCAGAGCCGTGCGCACGGGCGCCGCCTGATCAGGCAGATAGGGAATCAGATTCCAGCCCGCACACAGGTACAGAGGCGTATCGGATGCCATCTGCCAGCCCCAGGTGGTGAGTGAAGCCGCTGCAGTGGTCTTCAGCCAGTAGCCATGCCAGCCGCTGATAGATTGCAACGTGCTGAGCATGGGCAGGGCCGGATAGTAGCTGAGCCCGCCCACTGCGCACTGATAACCAAGCGCCACGTCGGTGCTACCGAGCACCGGCGCCAATACGTCGGCAATGGCCGGATCCGCGGGCAGCATGGCCGTGCTGTACAGGTTCCATCCCTGATCCAGGGCGCGGGTGTTGCTGTCCAACGTCAGACTGAAGGTATTGACATAGATATCTTCATCCTGGCCGGGAGCATAGGTATACTGCACCCGGTTGCTATCCAGAGAGGTGGCCGGGGTGAATGATTCTGCTAAGGGCTGACACGCGTAGTGGTTTATCTCATTCTCGGATGATGTCCAGCTGCTGGTGAGCAGATAGAGCTGATCGGGAGAGAGGCTGAGCTCGGTATAGGCATCGGGTCGGGTGTTGAAGGGACGCACCGTCCAACTGTCGACCTGGCGCAATTCCTTCAGATCGCCCGTGAAGCGGGGCTCGATGGACTCGCTGAGAATGCGTATACTCAGCGGTGGGCGAGCCAGCAGAGTGTCGGTGCCGGCGCATTGCGAATCGTATGCAGGCGCATAGGCGAAATTGTCGGGCGTGAGCGGCACGATATCCTCGGCCACGGTGTGATTGACGTTGAATGGCGGTGGTACGGGCACCTGATAGCGATCGAAAGCCATGCCCTGCGGTCCAAAGAAGTAGCCTTCCAGCACCTGCGTATCCTGTTCATTCACAAAGGGTGCCAGTTTGGGCACGGGGGTACGTATGGTGATGTACTTGAACTCGAAGCATTCGGGCAGGGCAGAATCGACGTCACTGCTGCACTGCGGGGCCTCGGTAGCCGGCGTGTCGATGGCAACGACATTGTATTCATGGCCATCCACAAAGAAGCGTTTGAGATACCAGGGATCGCCAGGAGTGAGATCGTGGGCGCCGGCGCCGTTGTCGATGGCGCTGTAGGTGGCGCCCAGAGCGCGGCCGATGGTCACGGTCACGGTCTCGGAAAGGCTGTTGATGGCAGACACGTAGACGAACCAGGCGCCCTGTACCTGACCCAGGTTGTCCCCACCGGCGGAAATCTGGAACACGTTCACTTTATCGCGACCGACGATGCCCATCTCGCCCTCGCTGTAAGCCATGGCGCTGCCCACGGTAGCGGGCTTGATGTCGAATCCGCCACTGATGGGGTTCAGGCCGCCACCGGTGTTCCAGATCTGTAGCTGGGCCTGACCGCCGTTGTTGCTGGTCACGTTTTCCAGGGTCACGAGATGATCCAGGAACTGGGCGCTCTGCCCCCGATGCAGGGTGAGGTTTTCCACAGCCAGCACTACCAGCTCATCGCCGCTGAGGGCGGCGCCGTCCGTATCGAGCTGATCGAGCTGCCCATCGCCGTCGAAATCAGCGCTAATGCCGGTGATCTTGGCCAGACTTAGCTCGCTGTGAATACGGGTGATATCGTCCACGCCATCGAAATTGGCATCGTAGCCGGTGATACCATAGCCATTACTGGGCAGGGAAGCCGTGGGCAGGGCATATGGCGCGCTGGACGATGGCGCAGGCAACTCATCAGCTTTAGTGGC
>JAJRXO010000550.1 GCA_024276255.1 Chloroflexota bacterium
CCTGGGCGTGATCGTACGGCTCAATGCCGGCTATTCGGGCGTGGGAACCATCCCCTATCAGCGCTATTATGCCCATTTTGCCCAGCGCTGCGCCAATTTTGTGCGCAACTCTCAGGGCGCGCACATCTGGATCGTGGGCAATGAGATGAACCATCCGGCGGAATGGCCGGGCGCCGACTGGGACTGGAATGCGGTCAAGCCCAAAAGCCCTGACAAAACCGGCGAGAAGATCACCCCCCAACGTTATGTCGATTGCTATCGTCAGGTGCGCGATGCCATCCACGCCGTGCCCGGGCATGAGGACGATCAGGTTGTCACTGGCGCCATTGCTCCGTGGAACCCACTCACCACCTATGAAGGCAATGAAGATGGAGACTGGGTGCAATACTTTCGTGACATGCTGGAGTTGTTGGGTCCCGATAATTGCGATGGCATTGCCCTGCACACATACACCCATGGCTCTGATCCGGCCCTGATCGAATCAGAAGCCCGCATGGATTCATTTCCTAACCGCTATTATCAATTCCGCGCGTATCGCGACTTCATGGCAGCCATTCCCGGTAACATGCGGCAGCTACCGGTTTACATTACAGAAACCGACCAGGATGAAGCCTGGCTGAACCAGAACAACGGCTGGGTGCAGCGGGCCTACGCCGAGATCAACAACTGGAACCTTACGCATCCCGACCAGCCCATCCGTTCCCTGATCCTGTATCGCTGGCCCAAGCATGACAAGTGGTTCATCGAAGGCAAACAGGGCGTCATCGAGGACTTTCGGCAGGCCCTGCAACAGAAATATCAGTGGGCCCATCCCGTGAGCGTGATCGACTGGCAGCATGACTATCGGGCCCTGATCACCCTGGTCAAGCCATTCCCCGAAACATCCGCAGGCAGCACCGTGCAGGTGGAGCTTGTTTGCCGCAATGTAGGTAAAAACAGCTGGCCGGCAGGTGGCGATAATCCGGTGCGCCTGGGCTATCACTGGTACGACGCCCAGGGTCAGCAGGTAAGCACCCCAGATATCCGCACGCCCATTCCGCAAGAACTGACGCCTGGCAACGAAGTCCGTTTACAGGCTCGCATCGCTGTGCCGACCCGGCCCGGCGATTACACATTGGTGTTCGATATGGTACAAGAAGGCATTACCTGGTTTGCAGACCGTGGCAGCCAACTGAGCAAGACCAGCGTCCGCATTGCCGGCGAGGCCGGTGCCGAGGAACAGTACTTCCCCGAGACCAAAATATGGGTGCGGGGGCCGTTCCTGGCCTTTTATCGCCGCTATGGGCTGGACATCTGCGGCTATCCCATCACCGAAGCCTTCATGGAAAACGGCATGCAGGTGCAGTATTTCCAACGGGTGGCGCTGGAGGAGTATCAGCCGGGACAGGTGCGCCTGCGATTGACTGCGCAGCAGGCTTATGAAGCACAAACGCGCATCAAAACGCTGGAGCGGCGGGTGACCTTGCTGCAACGTCGTCTGGAGGGCGGGGTGGGCATGGCGCCGGAGCCGGAGATCACCGACATCACGGACCAACTTCCCCGTGATGCCGACCGCATGTTCACCCGCCCGGAAAGCGACATCGAATACATCGTGATCAATCACACGGCTGTGCGCGCCGGTGTCGCCATTGAACGTATCGCTCAGGCCCATCGCCAGCGCTGGCCTGCTATCGTCAGCCAATACTTCATCAAGGGCGACGGCACCATCCTGCAGACCAACCCCCTCACCGAGGTGGTTGACGGCCAGCAGGACTGGATACGCAAGGGCATCAACATCCATGTGGCGGGCAATTTCACCGATGCCGTGCCCAACCAGGCCCAGATCGATGCCCTGGCAGCACTCTGCGCCTGGCTCCTCGATCGTTTTGGCCTGAATACCGAGGCGGTCAAGGGCGCCAAAGAGTTTATCGTCACGCAGTCGCCGGGCAAACAGTGGCTGGAAGGCCAGCGCTGGAAAGACACACTGATCGCCGCCATCGAGCCCCTGCGAGGCTCAGGCGCACCCGGCACTGCTCCTGCGACCGGCGACAGCGATTTGAAGCGGCAACTGGCGCAGCTGCAAAGCGAGCGGGATGATCTGGCGCTGCAATTGCAAACGGCCAACACTGAGATCGCCAGCCTCAAAAGCCGTGTTCGTCAGCTGGAAGGCCGCCTGCTGGAGGGCGGCGGCACGCAACCGGTCGTAACCGATATCATAGACAAATTGCCGCGCGATGCCTCCAGGATGATCAAGCGCCAGAGCAAGGATATCAAATACATCGTCATCAATCACACCGCCGTACCGCCCAGTGTGAGCGTGGAACGGGTGGCGCGGGCGCATTTTGCCCGTTGGCCGGCCATTGTCTGTCAGTTTTACGTCGAGGGCGATGGCAATATCCTGCAAACCAATCCCATCAATGAAGTCGTCGACGATAAATACGACTGGTTCCTCAACGGCATCAACATCCATGTGGCCGGTAATTTCAACGACGAACCGCCGCCGGACGTGCAATTGATAAGCCTGGCCAATCTCGTTGCCTGGTTGCTCGACACCTACAATCTGAAAACCACGGCCATCAAGGGCATGCAGGAATTCATTGTCACGCAATCGCCGGGCCGCCAGTGGCTGGAAGGGGCCAAGTGGAAGAACACGCTGATCAGGCAGGTAAAAGCCATTCAGAAGAAACGGGCCAGCGGTGGGACCGGTGACACAGCGAGCGCCGCCCGTATTCGCGAACTGGAAAAACAGGTATCCGATTTACAGGCCCAATACGAACAGTCGGCAGCGCAACTACAGAAAGCGACGAACACCATACGGCAATTGCAGGCCGATGTGGCCGAGCGCGACAATCAGATCAACCGCCTGGATCAGGAAAAGCAGGCTCTGGAAAACGAAAAGAATCGCCTGAATCAGGAGAAACAGGCGCTGAACAACGAGAAAGACCGTCTCAACCAGACCATCAGCCAACTGCAACAGGAGATCAAACGGCTGAAATCGACCCGCCCCCCGGCCGAGCCGGGTGATGGTGGCAACGTGGTCATTGGCGTCAGCAAACCGCCCATGGTGGAACTGGTCGACTCACTCCCCAAACATCCAACCAAACGCTACAAGCCCCGCACCCTCGATCAAATCACGCACATCGCCATTCATCACAGCGCTGCCCCGGCCAATGTCACACCCCAGCGCATCGCCCAATATCATGTGCAGAGTGAATCGCACCAGTGGCCCGGCATTGGCTATCACTACTACATCCAGCCGGACGGTACGATCAATCATACGCAGGATCTGAAACTGATCTCCTATCATGTGTACGCCAACAACGAATATACGCTGGGCATTTGCGTGGCTGGTAATTTCACCGATGTGATTCCCACGCCAGCCCAAATCGACGCCACCGCCCATCTTACAGCCTGGCTGATGCAGGAGCTCAATATCCCCCTGGACAATGTGATGGGGCACAAGGAATACCCCAACAACGTGACTTCGTGTCCCGGCCAGCAATGGCTGGTCGATCAGCGCTGGAAAGAGAAGCTGATCGCACGAATCCAGGCCCTGCAGGCCGGTGCTACCCCC
>JAJRXO010000551.1 GCA_024276255.1 Chloroflexota bacterium
GGGCCTGATGGAATTTGTGCCCACCATTGGCCCGGTTCTGGCCTCGGTGTTGGGCGTGACCGTGGCATTGGTCTTCGGTTCGTCGTGGCTGCCTCTCAATCGCTGGATTCTGGGCGCCATTGTGGGCCTTGTATACACGCTTATCTTCCAAATCGAGCAGGTTTACCTGCTGCCACGTATTGTGGGGCGCCGGGTGCGCCTGCATCCGGCGGTTGTATTCGCAGGCACGGTTATCGGCGCCAGTCAGATCGGCCTGATGGGCGTGCTGGTCGCGGCGCCGGTAATGGCGTCGGTGCGGCTGTTTGGGGGTTATGCTTATCGCAAATTGCTGGACATGGATCCGTTTCCCGATGAGGATGAGACAGACAGCCTGGGCCTCGCCTGGCGCGGTATGATTCGCGGCCAGCCGGTATCTGCCGTGTTTTTTGATCTGGATGGCACCCTGATTGACACAGATAATCACATCCTGCAGAACTGGTCGCAGCGCATGGGGCCGTTGCGGCGTCTATTCCCCAATCAGGATCCGACGCCGTTATTACGGCACTGGCTGATGCTGGCCGAAGGACCGGCGAACTGGCTATTCACACAGTTCGACCGCCTGGATGTGGATGATGATGTCATGCGCTTCAATCGCTGGTTGCGCTCGCTGCTGGGTATGAAACCGGCGACCGATATGATGTTGATCCCTGGCGTGGCCGGGATGCTGTCCGCACTCAGCCCCCATTATCGGTTGGCCCTGATCACCACGCGTGGCCGCTCCGTTACCGAGCATTTTCTGCAGACAACCGGCCTGCAAGACATCTTTGACCTGGTGATCACCGCCGATGATGTACGGCGGCTGAAACCCCATCCCGAACCCATGCTCAAGGCCATGACCGAGTTGGGTTTGGGTGCTGATCAATGTGTGATGGTGGGCGATACCAGCGTGGATATTCAGGCAGCGCGTTCGGCGGGCATGCGGAGTGTGGGGGTGTTGTGCGGATTTGGCAGCCGCCGTGATCTGGAACAGGCCGACCTGGTATTGGAGAGTACGGCAGAACTGACCCAGTGGCTGTAAGCGAATCCCCACCAGATCAGCAGCGTTCTTCTGCGATGCGGCTGCTTTATGGTAAACTAAAACGATGAATGTGTACCTGACCACCCTCGGCTGCCGCCTGAACGAAGCCGAAATCGAACGCTGGGCTCGCGAGTTCCGGGCGGCGGGGCATGCCGTGACCGATGACGTGCAGCTTGCGCATGTGATCGTGCTCAACAGCTGCGCGGTCACCGCGGAAGCAGCCCGTAAATCTCGCCAGTTCGTGAATCGCCTGCATCGCCGCAACCCCCAGGCCTCGCTGGTGCTCACAGGGTGCTACGCCACGCTCGAACCGGAACAGGCCCGGCAATTACTGGGTGTGGACGCTGTGCTCAGCAACGCCGACAAAGAAGCGCTGGTGGATTTCGTCGAGCAGCATGTCGACTGGCGCCTCATGCCCCAACAGGCCATGGAGCCCGACAACGGCCACCCGCTTGCCACGGCACGCACGCGGGCCTTTATCAAGGTACAGGATGGCTGTCGTAATCACTGCACCTATTGCATTGTGACCATCGCCCGCGGGCAGGAGCGCAGTCGCCCCATTGCCGAGGTGGTAGCTGAGATCCGGAGCCTGCACAGGGCTGGTTTTCAGGAAGTGGTGCTCACTGGTGTGCATCTGGGGGGCTATGGCCACGATCGGGGCAGCGATTTGCGGGCATTGGTGCAGGCTGTGTTGCAGGATACCGACGTGCCCCGCGTGCGACTTTCCTCACTGGAACCGTGGGATCTGCCCTCCGGATTTTTTGACTTGTGGCAAAATCCCCGCCTGATGCCGCATCTTCATCTGCCCCTGCAGAGTGGCTGCGATGCCACATTACGGCGAATGGCCCGCCGCTGCAGTACTGCCAGCTACGCGGCGCTGGTGGCCGAGGCGCGCGCCGCCATCCCCGATCTGACCCTGA
>JAJRXO010000552.1 GCA_024276255.1 Chloroflexota bacterium
AGCACGCCGGCCAGCAAAGCCTGCGTGTCCATTTGCCCCCAGCTACCGGCGATCACAAAACCGGCTGTGGCCAGCAGCACGCCCCCCATCCACACATTGGCGTTGTAATCAGGGGAGGTGGCGTGCAGATACGGTATCAGATAGGCGGCGAGTCCGGCCAGAAGCAGGGCCAGGCTGCCGGCCTGCATGAGAGCGACAAGGGTATCAAGGCCATCACCCAGGGCGCCCAGGCGCAACCACGGCAGTAATAGCAGCAGGGCGATAAGCAGCAACAGGCCGCCATGTCCGGCTGCGCGGGGGCGCAGGGCGCCCCGACGGCCGGTCCGCCACCACAACATCAGCCCCACGCCAGCGCTGATGGCGCTGCGTGTCAACGCTGCCGCATAGGTCGCTGTTGGTGCCAACAACATGCGCGGCAGGGTGAGCAGCAGGCCAGCCAGGATCGCTACCATCAACATACGCACCACCGCGGATTGTCGCCGATCCCGCAGGAATAAGAGCAGGATGCCGGGCAGGCCAGCAAGCAGCGGTGCTGCCAGGCTGAAGCTTAGTATGTGATTCAGGCTCCATGATGATTTGCTCAGCAGGGTCGACCATGCCCAGAAGAGCACACCCCCCTGCACCACCGCGGTGACGAAGATCACCCAGCCCACCCATGCCCAGATGGCGATCCATAGCATAGGGTTACGAGCGGAACGAGCAGCAGGAGATGGTGCAGAGTTCATGCGTGGTTCTCGGGGGGGAGGTTCACGAGCTGAGCGGGGAGAGGGATGGCTTCAGCGGAACATATCGAGCTGGCGGGGGCGCAGGAGATCGGAGAGGTGGCCGTCGCCGGATGTGTAGGGAACGCCGCGGGCGTGAACGATGGGGGCGCTTTCGGCAGCCCCGCCCATGATCAGGGAAGCTGCGGCCGCGATCTCATCGGCGATGCCCAACATGGTGACCTGCAGTGGTCGATCGAACAGATCCGGCTGGCCGCGTCTATCGGCCAGGGGCAACAGCCCGGCCACCCCCACAGCCACGCCCACGGTGCCCAGGCGCCAGGCGCGACCGTGGCTGTCGTTGATCACGACGGCCACATCCACACCGCCCAGCTGCCGCAATCGCTGCTGCAGGCTGCGAGCCGAGGCATCGGCATCCGCAGGCAGTAACAGGACCATGTCATCGTCATCAGCGACATTGGAATGATCGATACCGGCATTGGCACAGACAAAACCCTGGCGATGTTCGACGATGATCAATCCCGGCCGCACCCGTAATACCTCCCGCGATTCCTGCAGGATCAGCTCCACCAGGCGCGGGTCTTTTTCGCAGCTGTGGGCAATGGCGCGGGCGGCAGCCGAAACCTGCACATCGCGCAGGCGTACAAAACGACCTTCCGCCTTGGAGATCACCTTGGAGGCATAAACCAGGACATCCTGATCGGCCAGTGTCAGGCCATGGCGTTGCATGGCTTGCAACGTCAACGCTGCCAGGTCATCACCGGCCTGCACCAGGGGAATCCCGGACAGGGCCGTGAGCGTGAGGGTGGGCATGGTTGTCTACATGGGTAAGCCCGTAATGCGAATACCGGCATCACGGGTTTTGTAAATGGCGTTAATGGAAATCAGCACCGCGGTCAATCCTTCGGCCACGGCCGCGTTTTGCAGGGCGCCGGCATGAATCCCGCGCATTCCGGCTGCTTCGGCCAGGGCCACGGCCACATTGCGCGCAGATCTCTTATCGCCGCATACCAGGACATCGCAATCGATGGCCGCCCGGGCATCCTGTAAGTGATGGGCGCCGACGTTTTGGAACGCCGCCACCACTGTTACCTCATCGCCCACCTGTCGCTGCGCCTCCATGGCTGCGGAGCCGCCGGGCGCCGGGGTATAGCGCCCCTTTTTCTCGCCCAGCAGGGTGGCTACTATGGTGACGAGAACTTTTCCGGACAATGCCGGTTGAATACTTTGCAGAATAGCAGTCTGTGATTCGTAAGGCACAGAGAGAACCACGACATCGGCCTGCTGAGCCGCGCTCAAATTGTCGGTGCCGCTGATGTGGGCGCCGGGTAATTGGGCGCTGAGCTCGGCTGCAACCTGAGCGCCTTTTTCATGGCGACGAGAGCCAATCACCACATGCAGGCCGGCCTGAGCCCAACGGCGGGCCAACCCGGATCCTTCAGCGCCGGTGCCACCGATAACGGCCACGGTTCCCAGATCTTGTGCTTGCATTGTATTCTCCTTTGTTGTGGGATTGATTAAGCGCCTGTAAGTATAGCATGAGGTTTGGAGCCATCACTAACCGTTTGTTGGTCGGAACGCTCAATCATTTTCAATATTCTTCCGCAAATAGTGTAAAATGATGGTAACTGTTCCCAGGTCAACGCCTTCGTGTCGGATCCTGCTTTAAGGTAGATCCATCAATAAAAATCCGTAAATCGGGCCAGGTCGGGTCGAATCGGTGAAATTGATCCCCGGTCTGTCGCATTATTAATTTATCGGGTTCGCAAAGGTTATTGGTGATTGTTTCAGTATCATCCCCCGTCATACCCGTATAGCCACTCATTCAAACAGCGAAAAAACAATGACAACAACTCAATTTCAGCAACTCGACGAAATCATCGCTCTGGCGCAAAGCGATTTGAAAGAAGCGCGCAAGGCCATGCGCCGCCTGGCCCCAGAGCTTCCCAACAGCGCCCCCGTGCAGACGGCCCTGGGGCTCGCCTATATTGCCCTGGAACAACCTCGCGATGCCGTGCGGGCATTCAAGCGGGCCATCGAACTGGACCCCGATAATCCCCTACCCCATTATCATCTGGGGACCCATCAGGCCGACATGGGACTTTTACCGCAAGCCATCGTCAATCTACGTGTGGCCGTGGCTGCCGAACCGGAAAACGGCGATTATCTGGCAGCACTGGGCTTTGCTTACTACAAGGCAAATCGCCAGCCAGAGGCCATTGAGACCCTGGAGGCAGCCCTGGAGGCGGGCAAGGAAAACGACGATATCTTCGCCACCCTGGGGTATCTGTACTACTTCAAGAAACAACTCACCGCAGCCCGCGATGCCTTCAGCCGGGCCATCGAACTCAATCCTGATTATGCCGAACTATACAACAACCGCGGTTTCCTGCACATCCTGTTAGGAGATATGGAACAGGCCCAGGTTGATCTGGCACAGTGCCTGGAAAAGGACAGCAAATACCTGCGGGCGCGTTACAATCAGGCTGTGGCCACCTGGCTGCAGGGCGATCAGGAAGCCGCCCTGGATCAGTACCGTAAAGCGCTGCGCCAGGATCGGGGCGGCGTAGAGCTGGAACAACATCTGCGAGATTTCGAGCAGTTTGAGCAGGCCTGGCCTGATATAGCCCGACTGGCTGAATTGCGCATGAAACTGGCCGTCATGCATAAAACCCTGAGGCATTGACCCGTGAAACTGCACTGGCCAACGATTTTATTGGGCATCGTTGGCGGTCGCCTGGCTTATCTGAATCCGCCCAAATCAAAGAGGAGCTGAGCATGCAAATCGAGGAACTGAGCTGGCAAGATGTGGAAGCACTGCTCGATCAGATCCTGCCCCAGGTAGCCGGAGAATTCGATGTGCTGCTGATGGTCACCCGCGGGGGCATTATCCCCGGCGGCATGCTGGCCGAGGCGCTGGATATCTCGGATGTCATGACGGCGGCGGTCTCGTTTTCGCGGGACCCGCAGCTGGAGCCGTTCGCCTGGCCCACCTTTTTGCAGTTCCCCGACGATAGCCTGCTACAGGGGCGTCGGGTGTTGATTGTGGATGATGTGTGGGATAGCGGCCGCACAATCAATACGGTACGCGGGCGGGTGGAGTTGGCCGGAGGAGAGCCGCGCACCTGTGTGTTGCACTACAAGCCCGGGCGCTCCCGCTTTCGCGAACGCAAACCCGATTATTACGGCGCTGTCACCAATCGCTGGGTTATCTATCCCTGGGAGATGACGCGGGGCCCGGATTACGCCTCAGCAAGCTCACCACTCACCCTGACATAGCCCCCGTACGACTCCTGCCAGCGAGCCTGCAAACGATCAGGGGGGGCTCCCAGGAGATCGCTCAGCTCGACGCAGCTGATGACATTACCGAGTGACACCTCGGCCGGGGTGATCATCTCCACACGCAGATAATTGTCGGTATATCCACCCCAACGGCGCCCTCGGGCATTCACGATCCTGCCTTCGCCTTCCCACAACACGGGACGATGCTGCCCCAGCGCCTGACGGAGGAAGTGTCTTTTCATGCGCGCGGCCAGCGCATGCATCTGCACACTGCGTTGTTTTTTGATGGCATTGGGGACCATGCCGGGCAGGCGGGCCGCAGGAGTGCCCTGGCGGGGCGAAAAGCTGAAGATGTGCATGTGGGCAAAGCCGATCTGTTGCACATAATCCACCGTAGCCAGCCATTCGACCTCAGTCTCGCCGGGAAAGCCCACGATCAGATCCGTGCTCAGGGTCAGATCGGGGATGGCGGCGCGCGCCTCGGCCACCAGCGCCGCGTAGCTGGCAGTACTGCAGCGGCGGGCCATTCGCCGTAATGTGGCATCGCAGCCACTCTGCAGGGGCAGATGAAGATGCGGCATCAGGCGGG
>JAJRXO010000042.1 GCA_024276255.1 Chloroflexota bacterium
AGAACGAATATAGGGACTTATTGCTTGCTCTGTTACCAAATCCACTTTTCTCCCCAGTAATTCACTCAACTCGCGCTCAAACCGAACTAAAGTTAGCAAACTCAATGGACGACTAAAACGCACCAGAATATCTATATCGCTCTCGTCCGTGTCTTCCTCGCGCGCCACGGATCCAAAAACCCTGAGCGATGCAACATGATATTGGCGGCAAAGAGCCAACAACTGCTCTTTATCAACTCCAACACTTCCAACCAAGATCTCTTCCATATCAATATTGTACACCAGACATGAGCGGGGGCACAAACTCAAATTCCATAATTTGCCCGCCAACATGAGCGTCAGCCGCAGGCGGGTCCGCTTAACGCGAGGTTGGGCGTCAGTTTAAAGGTAAATATCACCTTCAAAATACCTAATGGCCTTACCACCTATGGCAACCCTTTCTCCTAACATTTCACAATATAATTCACCACCCCGTTTGGACAATTGCTTTGCCAACAGTGTTGTTTTGTTGATACGTTTTGACCAGTACGGCACAAGTGCACAGTGAGTGGAGCCCGTTACGGGGTCTTCAGGTATTCCGTAGCTGGGTGCAAAGTATCGAGAAACGAAATCTGATTGTTCCCCGGGTGCTGTTATTACAACCCCATAAGGATGGAGTTTCGCAAGTAGCAAGAAGTTCGGTTCTATATGTGAAATAATATCTTCGGACTCGTAGACCGCGTAGTAATTCGTGTCTAGCCCTGTCCTGAAAACTTCAACGGGCTTCGCTGATAGGCCCTTGATCAAATTGAGAGGTGGTTCACAAGGTTTCAGCAGTCGGCTTGGAAAGTCAAGGACGAATATTTCTCCACGTCTTTCCACTCCAAGCTCTCCACTTAGGGTATCGAAGCGAACTGATTGCCATGATGGATGTAAAGTCGTGAATATCACATAAGCACTCGCAAGTGTCGCGTGACCACAAAGTGGCACCTCTGCTGTTGGCGTGAACCATCGCAAATGGAACTTACCTGCCGTTACCGGTACAAAGAATGCAGTCTCCGATAGATTATTTTCTATTGCAATCCCTTGTAGTTGATCATCTGGTAACCATTTGTCTAGTGGTACTACAGCTGCGGGATTACCGTGGAAAACCTCACTTGAAAAAGCATCCACTTGGTACATTCGTAGTTTTATCATAGGAATCTAACCCTGTTACTACCCTGGTTGTAATCTATCTTTGACGTTCAAGATTAACTGACCGGCGAGTACGCCGGTTTTGGCCGGGATTTTCTTCATATGCCCACCTGCCGGCAGCGCGAACCGCCTGTTTGGATAGATGGGCTGTCGCCGTGCTGTACGATATGCCAATATGCGCTTATATGCAGTCAACGCGCTTCATATGGCGAGTTCAAACATCTTAGGCCCAGGCGCCACGGGTGGTTATACGCCTATCAGGATGAAAAAAGAGCTCAGTCCTTTGGATGGGATCCGCTCTGAAAATAGCCCGTATCCCGTATTCGTGTTTCGTATTCCACATGATGCAGAGCCACAACTAAAGTAGTTCGTCATGGAAAATATATCGTTGCTCATGATCCTTCTGGAACCCGGTAAACCCGGAGACCAGGAGACCGGGGAAACCTTGCGCTGCGATGACGTGGCCTGGTTTCCTGGTTTGCCGGGCTACCCTGGCCAGGGATTCGGGCTCAATCTGAGCACCGCGATGAGCGCTCCGTAAAGGCGTTACGCAATACGCAATACACAACATGCATCTGGCCAGCACAATTATCATCGGTTTCGACGCCTGCTCGCACGCCATCTGACTCCTTGGCCAAAACCCCAAGCTCCGCCCTTCCACAGTCCGGCAACGCCGACCTGCCCCACCTGCGGAAATGAACATGGGTCTGTATCACCGGCCGGAGCATCGGCTACGACGTACCGATGAATTCGGGCCATCGGGCCCGGGCTCAACAATCAGCCTCGGGCGCCCTGTCGCTCCCCGTACTGCGTGCCTGAAAAAACGCCCGCGCGGGTTTGAGTACAGGGATAAGAGACGTTGCTGACCAAAACCAGAGAAAAAGGGGAGGTCGTACGCCAACGGTCAGGGTATAGCGGCGAACAACCGGACTCGACGCAGGCGAAACGATTGACCCCAAAATACTATAGCCGATTGCATCTGTCAAATCGCTTTTTTGCGGCCTGTGGCGCTGATGCCGGCCAGAGATACGCGTGCTCAGTCGCCAGTTCTGCACCCACAAAAACACTCTGCGATCAAAATGCACCCCGTCTATCCCCCTTCTTGCCAGCAAAGACGGTCGGGGGTATCATGTCTGTACAGGCCGAATGGAATCGCTCCGGCCTGCCTGAACCATGTCTACCCTGCGTATTCTCCTCAACAGCATCTTCTTCCTGGCGCTGCTCTTTCTGCCCGCCAAAGCCATGGCTCCGGTCCGTGGCGCCCGCGTATGGCAGCCCCGTCCCGGAGTACGCTGGCAGTGGCAGCTCACCGGTGCTATCGATACCTCCCTATCCGCCCAGATGTTCGATATCGATCTGTTTGATGCGCCGATAGCCACCATCGACGAGCTGCATCAACAGGGACGGGTCGTCATCTGCTACTTCAGCGCCGGCACCTGGGAAGACTGGCGCCCTGATGCCGACCAGTTCCCGGCCTCTGTGCTGGGCAAGGCCCTCGCCGACTGGCCCGATGAGCGCTGGCTGGACATCCGTCAATCGCAGGTGCTGCAACCCATCATGGCTGCCCGCCTGGATCTGGCCGTGAGCAAAGGCTGCGACGGCGTGGAGCCAGATAACGTCGACGCCTATACCAGTGATAGTGGCTTCGATCTCAGCGCCGCCGACCAGCTTGCCTACAACCGCTGGCTGGCGCAGGCAGCGCACAGTCGGGGCCTGTCCGTGGGGCTGAAAAACGATGTGGAACAAATCCCCGACCTGCTGGCTGATTTCGACTGGGCGCTGAGCGAATCGTGCTTCGCTTATGACGAGTGCGACGCCCTGCAGCCCTTTATCAACGCCAAAAAAGCCGTGTTCGGCGTCTCATACGAGGGCGATCCCGATATCATCTGCCCCCAGGCCAACGCCATGCAGATGGACTGGCTGTTCAAGCGCTGGGAGCTCGACGCCTGGCGCATCTCCTGCCGGGAACGCTACCCCTCGCCGGCGCCAGCCCAGGTCGAGCTGGCCATCATCGGCGACTACGGCAATGGCAGTCAGGCTGAGGCACGTGTGGCCGAATTGGTACATGGCTGGAAACCCGACGCCATCTTCACGGCCGGCGACAACAACTATCCCAACGGCGCCGCTGCTACGATTGACGATCATATCGGCCGCTATTATCACGACTACATCGCCCCCTATCAAGGCAGCTTCGGCCCCGGCGCAGACAGCAATCGCTTCTTTCCCGCCCTGGGCAACCACGACTGGCGCAGCCTGCAATGCCAGAACGAACAATGCAGCGGCCCTTATTTCGACTACTTCGAGCTGCCTGCCAACGAACGCTATTACGACGTCGTCATGGGACCGGTGCAGGTTTTCGTGCTGGACAGCGATGGGCACGAGCCCGACGGACGGGGAGCCAATTCGGCGCAGGCGCAATGGTTGCGCCAGGCCATGCAGAGCTCGCCGGTACCCTGGCAGGTCGTGATCCTCCACCATCCCCCCTATTCCTCAGCTGCCCACGGCTCACAGACGGCCAGCCAGTGGCCCTTTGCCGACTGGGGAGCCGATGTGGTGATCGGCGGGCATGACCACAGCTACGAGCGCATCGAACGCGACGGCATCCTCTATTTCGTCAATGGCCTGGGCGGCGC
>JAJRXO010000553.1 GCA_024276255.1 Chloroflexota bacterium
CGTATAGTTGTTGGGACTGTCGGTGTTGCCGTTTTCGTCTGTCAGGCTGGTGACCACGGCCGTATTGATGGTGCGGTCTGCAGGCGGCCCCACGATAGGCTCGGTACTGGCCGTGGCCGTGAAATTGACCGTGACAGTCACCGCACTGCCATAGTTAATGGGGCCGATATTAGTCCAATCGAGCACACCGTCATCCAGGCTGCTGATTGGAGAGGGATTGGCCAGGCTGAAGTCGAGATAGGTCGTGTCGTAGCTATCCTGCAGGGTTGCAGTGAGCACATTGGTATTGCCGACATTGCTGACGACGATCTGGTAATTCACGGCCTCACCGGGCTGGACGTAATCGGCTGTAGTTCGGGTTTTGCTAACCAGCAGTTCCGGACAGGCCAGAGCCATGTTCATGGTGGCGCCCACCCATTCCAGGCGGGCGTCGGCGCCCGTGATGGTCTCGGAATCAACCTGCAACGCCACCCAGCTATGACCGGCCGGCACGGGGATGGAGAGGGTATACGAATCCCAGTAGCCAATACCGGTCTGGTTGTTCAGGCCGGTGAAGGGATCGGGCACCTTGGTGGCATTGGTGTCGGTGATGAGGGTGTTGGCCGCCACCACCGGCGCCAGATTGGCGTCGGTATCAGTGCGATAATAAAAAGCAGTGGTTTCAGGCGTGCCGTAGCCGGCCCCTCCCAGAAAAACCGTCACCTGCGCCGTGCGGGCCACCTGCGCCGGATCAAACTGGAAGATCGCCGGCTGGGTGTTGACTTCCAGCGAGGGATCCAGATCCAGGCCTTCAGCCAGGCCCACAAACTGGGGATCGCTGGCCGGATCCGCGTATACAATCACCAGCTCGGCACCGTTGACAAAATTGTCGAAATTGTCAATACCCGTGAGCGTGTATGTGCCGTTGCCGGCCACGCTCACCACCGATGTGACATCAGTACGATGGGCATACGAAAAATCGCTGGTGGCGAAAAAGACCGGCCCCCCCACTCGCGTGGTGGTAATGGGACTGGTGCCGCCAAAGTCAATCGTCGGGTCGCCGTCATTAACGGCGGGATTGAAAACAGCAGGACTATCTTCGGGATTATTGCCGAGATCGCTGCCACTCCAGTATAGCCAGGCTTCCACGATAGTTGCCCCACTGGGAATCCCCGAAACCGTAAATGTGCCATTCAGCGGCTCGGTTGGATCGAGGGGATCGAGGTCGGCGAGACTGGTGCCGTCGAGTCCCATGCCAAAGGCCAAAACCCCCAGACCACCATTGCCGCCGCGACTGGTCGCATCAGCACAGGTGCCGAGGGTGCGCACATTCAATGGCGACTCGGAATCACCGGCAAATACTACGTGCTGCGGCATGGCTACAAAGATAAACGAAGCTACCAGCAGTAATGCCAAAGCAATACGACCGATAGCTTTTAGCCTGATAAATAGAGGGATGGAAAACACTAAAAACCTCCTTTCGATTTCGTGTTGTTTTCTGTTAATCCTTGAGCCAATACCACGCATCAAGATTGAACTCACTTATTACAAACCTGAAGTACTCTTACTATGGCATGATCAATTAGTCACATGCGTTACAATTCACTGACAGCTCGCATACGCAACGTAATATCCTCCCATCTGCATCGCAGGCTGCAAACGTCCCCCCATACGTGAATGGTAGAACCGCGATGCCAATCCTATGAGAAGCACGAAAGCTCGCTGAAAGATTTTTGCGCGTAAAGGCTGGCTACAGCCATTATACCGGGATACCGGATCGATGCAGTATGGCCCGTAAGCGTTCTCGAAGTACCTCATAAGGTTCAGGTAGATTGATAAACCCATCGGCTCCATATTCAAGTCCCCGCACCCAAATCGTTGTAGAGACAGCGCTGCCGTACATGATGATTGGTTTCCTGGTGCCCTGTCGCAGGACACGAAACAGCTCCAAATCGTTAATAGAATCCACTTCTACCAGGATAACATCAGAGCGATGTAAATGTTGAGGTTCGAAATCAGTACGCGCGATTTTCTGCGGTTCACAACCCAACTCATCGAGTAACTTCTTAATCGTGTTGGTCGAGGATCGTGCGCCGTTTGATGACAACGGCAATAGCAAGCATTCTTTTGGCATGGGGAAAATACTTAATGCTGACATAACATGGGGCTCGGGATCGTGAAAACAAAACGCTCACTCTCATCATAGCAAGAGTCCCTTGCATATTCAATAGCTATAGCTTACAGCTTGCTTACATTTGCTTCTGCTCGTGGTGCGATGCTTTGACGCTATGCCAAATCACCTGCCGCTATCCGTAGAGAGGCGATGTTTTCAGCCGCGCTGGCTTCATTGTTGAACACTGCTGAACCGACCACGACCACCGTGGCCCCGGCTTGCACCACAGTGGAGATATTGTGCGTTTTGATGCCACCATCCACCTGAATCTCCACATCATCCAGGCCTTGCTGGTCGAGCATGGCGCGCAGTCGGCGAATTTTAGCCGTCGATTGCGGAATATACGACTGCCCCCCGTAGCCGGGATTGACCGACATGATCAGCACCAGATCCAGATCGGGCAGAATATCTTCCAGCATGACCAGCGGGGTGGCGGGGTTTAGGGCAACACCGGCTCTGGCGCCCAGTTGTTTGATATACTGAATGGTGCGGTGCAGATGAGGGCAAGCCTCGACATGAACGGTCAGCCGATCGACACCGGCATCAACAAAAGCCGGGATCAGGGCATCGGCATTTTCCACCATCAAATGGGCGTCGATGGTGAGCGCGGTGAGGGGGCGCAACGAGCGCACCACTACCGGACCCATGGTCAGGTTGGGCACGAAACGGCCATCCATGACATCGATATGTAGCCAGTCGGCGCCGGCCGCGGCCTGCACGGCAGCGCCCAAATGGGCAAAGTCGGCTGTGAGAATGGAAGGGGCGATTTTGATCATGAACTTCTCTCCAGAATCTGAATGCCGTCCTCGGTGGCGACAACGACCTGCGTGGCCATATTTAAAAACAGTCCGTTTTCTACCACGCCGGGCCAGGCGTTCAGTTGTGGTGACAGGGCTTCGGCATCGACAATGCCGTCATCGAAGTAGCAATGCACATAGTAATTGCCGTTATCGGTCAGCACGGGCTCTCCCTCTGAGGTGCGACATAATTCAACCCGCGAGGCCAGGCCCTGCAACCAGCGTACAGTGGCCATCGCCGCGAAAGGCACGATTTCTACCGGCAGGGGCACGTGCTGCCCCAGCCGCGTTACCAGCTTCGTCTCATCCACGATGATGATCAGGCGGCGGGCATGTGATTCTACCAGCTTCTCCCGCAATAGCGCCCAGCCCAGGCCCTTTATCATCTGTAGATCGGGATCCACCTCGTCGGCCCCGTCTACAGCCAGATCCAGGGCTGTCACGTGGTCCAGCGATGTCAGCGCCAGACCCCAGGAGGCTGCCTGCTGTGCCGAGGCTTCGGATGTGGGCACGCATAGCAGATCATGCAATTCCCCACGCTGCACCTTTGCCCCCAGCAAATTAATGAATATGCCTGTAGTCGAACCTGTACCCAGGCCCAGACGCATGCCACTTTGAACGTATTTCAGGGCAGCCCGGGCGGCTGCTTGTTTGAGAGCCTGTCTGTCGCTCAAGTTGCTTCTCCGGATATCTACAGAGTCGGGTGGATTGAAGGTTTGTTGGCGAAGCTATTGTCGCACACATGACGACGCAGTAAAAACTGTCAACGAGCGATTAACATCACTTGCCACATAAACATGACCATCGAGATAGACCACACCGATTCCACCATCCGCGCCCTGCCGCCCCACTGACAACTGCCCCGCTATGTCGCCATTGCGCAGGTCCAACACCATCAGCTCATCCACTTCGGCGGCAATGGCATAAAGCTGGTCAGTCGCGGTGTTGATCTCCAGGCCATAAGGAGCATATGGCAATACGAACTTGTTGACGACCGCACGGCGAGCACTGTCAATGACGTAGATATCGTGCTGTGCAGGATGACCAACGTACAGGAGGCCCGTACGGCTGTCGTACGCCATCCCGAGAGCGCCAGGCGGCACATCCAGGATGGGGGACAGCACCGCGCCACCGGAGTCGACGGCGAGCAGGCCATCAACGCCAGTATCCAGTGTAACCCAGGTCGTGTTGTCGATAGCCAGGAGCTGGTTAGGTCGGCCCGGCAGGCGAGTGGAACGAACAAATACTCCGTCGGTCGCCCTGTGCACACTGAGCGTGTTATCGCCCTCGCTGCTGACATAGAGATAGCCCTCTCCGCTGATGCTCAGGGCGCCAGGTTGCACGCCTGCGGCAAAGGTGGTCAGGAGTTGATTGCTTGCCAGATCGAAGACGGAAACACTGTTGCTGCCGCGATTGCTGACGTAATGACGCGAGTTCCAGATAGTCATGCCGCGGGGTTGATCACCGCCACTGTCATGGGCCCCGATCAGTTCAACGCTCTGATTATCGATGACAGCCACCGTGTTGGCATCACTCAGCCCGGCCAACACCCGGTTTTCGGAAGCAACCAGAGCCCAGGGGGAACCGTTGAGATCGATGGTGGTGTACAGCGTCGGCAGGCATTCGCCGGCGCCCGAGGTCGGCGGAAGCGTGGGAGTTGGTGTGGGTGTGAGCTTTGGTCGCTTCTTGGGTGTCGGTGTAACGGTGGGGGTAGGTGTTCGTTTGGGGGTTGGTGTTCGTTTGGGGGTTGGCAATGGCGTGGGCGGTGATGCCGGAGGGCGCCACGCCGCCCACAAGACGGGCATGTACAGATCAAAACCGCGCTCGGCCACCAGATCGTACAGGAACGGTGTGTCTGCGAGCCCGGGATGCGTCACCTGTAAATAGGCGGTACCGCCCCCCTGCGACTGCCAGCTCAGCGAAGACC
>JAJRXO010000554.1 GCA_024276255.1 Chloroflexota bacterium
AGAAGCATCGATCTGGAAGGTGCCAGCCGGCACACCGCTCACCTGCCAGGCGCCGTTGCTGTCGGTCAGGGTGGTGTAGACCTGAGCAGTACTGATATCGGTGACGGTGATGAACACATTGGGCACCATCAGTGTTTCCTGAGTATCGTGCAACGTGTTGCCGTTGATATCATACCACGCCACCCCCCCAAGGGTCACCGGCAGATCCAACACATTCACCGTAACCGAGCTTTGATTATTGGCAGAGTTGGTGTCGAGGGCCGTGGTGCTGATAAGCGCCGTGTTGGTGATCGGGGTGGGCTGAGTGATGGAGGGATCGACCGTGGCGGTGATGGTGATCATGCCGCCTGCCCCCGGCGCCAGATCGCCGGCATCCCAGCTGTCGCTGCTGCCGGGGTGCAGGCTGAGGGGTGGATTGGAGCTGATGATCGGATTCAGCAATTGGCCGGGCAGTGTGTCGGTGATGATTACCTGCGTGGCCGTGATCACACCGGTATTGCTGTAACTCAGGGTGTAGGTAATGGTGTCGCCGGGGCTGAGTGACAGGCCGGGCGGCACGTCTTTGACAATCCCGACATCAGCATCAGCCACCTGCACGGCAAGGGCAGGATCGCCGAGCAGAATGTAGGTGTCGAGCAGGTCACGGAAGGTGCTATGGCTTTCGAACAGCGATTGTTTGGCCAGGGTGGTGAGAGGCCCCAGCATGGTTTCCCCTGAGACCAAATTGGCGAAGAACGCGTTGTAGATGAACTGATGCCCCGTGGCCACGCCCAGGCCTGTAGGCGACCACGAGGCCACCGCACCCTTGCCGGTCGTGCGCACGGCCTGCTCTGCCAGACTGATGAAGCCGGGGTTGATGTACTGCCCTTCCAGACAGGTCATGGGCAGGAAAATGGGGAAGATAGTATTGCTGAGCGAGTTAATGTCCACGCGATCAAAGAAACCATCACCCCAGGTGCGTTTACTGGAATGGCCATTGTAGGTAACGAAGAGCGCCCCCTGATTGATGCCGTCGATAATGGCGGCTTTGACATCCGCACTGTTGGCATAGTTTTGCAGATAATAGATTTTCTGCGAATCAGCAGGATAGGGCCAGATGTTGTCGGCCACCTCATCGGAATGGGCGTAGAAATTGCCGGCAGCGTCGGTGTTGTCAGCCACAAACAGCACCCGTTTCTGCCAGTCGCCGGTGGGGCTGCTGGTTTCATAGGCGATAGTTCGGTTCACCATTTCACTGGCTTCGGTGGCGTTGTTGACCGGGAAACGCCCCAGGTGCAGATCGGGCATGGTATCGTAGCCCTGATCCTGGGGCGAAAGCACGTATCCGGCCAGCACGCCGCTGAAGTTGCTGCTGTCGACCTGGACATCATAGCTGCCGTCGGGCAGGCCGAAGAAGTAGTAATATCCCAGTGCATCGGTCAGGGTCGTGGAAATGACGGAGCCATTTTGCAGCAGATCCATCTGCACACCAGGGATGCCGGGTTCGCCGTTGTCCTGCAGGCCATTGGCATTGTTGTCGAGCCACACCCGATTGCCAATGGTGCCGGGGCTCATGAGGCCGATGTCCCAATCAGCCTGGGCCGATTGCGGAAAGGTGTAGGTGATGGGCACGGTCAGGCCGAGCACCGGATCGACATCAGAGTCGTAACGTTCGTCAGTGCCCTGATCCTGCAAAGTGATCTGCCAGTTCGGCGGGGGAACGACCTGCACCTGATAGACGCCGGAGGGGATGTCCTCGAAGAAATAATTGCCGCTGGCGTCGGTAACGGTGGTGGTGAACACGGTGTTGTTGGCCAGCAAATTGATGGTCACGCCAGGCATGCCCCGCTCATTGCTGTCCCAGATGCCGTCCCGATCCTCATCCCAGAACACCATGTCGCCGATGGCCTTGACGAGGTTGGGAGCATCGGGGGTGGTGGCTGCCTGGGCAGAGAGGGCGTTGGCAACTGACGGATAATAGCCGAAATCGACGGTCAATTCCATCTCCTGATTGCGGATCTGGATATCGGTCACGGCATGAGCGCTATTGCCATCGCTGTCGTATTCTTCATCGCC
>JAJRXO010000555.1 GCA_024276255.1 Chloroflexota bacterium
ATATGCTTTTGTCTCGAATGCCGATAATCTGGGCGCCGTCATCGATACCCGCATCCTGGGCTATCTGGTGCAAAACGAGCTACCATTTTTGATGGAGGTGGCCGATCGCACAGCCATGGACCGCAAGGGCGGACATCTGGCACGGCTGCATGATGGACGATTGATCCTGCGTGAGTCAGCCCAGTGCCCCCCCGCTAATGCAGAAACCTTTCAGGACATCAATCGACATCGCTATTTCAACACCAATAATATCTGGCTGCACCTGCCCACATTGCGCCAGCGCCTGCGCGAGAGCGGAGGTATTCTGGGCCTGCCCATGATCATCAACCGTAAGACGGTCGATCCGCGCGACCCCACCTCGCCGCCCGTGTACCAACTGGAAACCGCCATGGGGGCGGCCATTGCCGTATTTGCGGGAGCAGCAGCCCTGCGGGTGCCGCGCACACGCTTTGCCCCCGTGAAAAGCACCAATGATCTGCTGGCAGTGCGTTCCGACGCCTATGTGCTCAGCCCCGAATCCCATCTCCTCCTTCATTCCCTGCGCCAGGGCCGTCCCCCGATCATCGATCTCGACCCCACCTACTACAGGCTCATCGATGATCTCGAAGCCCGTTTTCCGGCCGGGCCGCCTTCGCTGCTGCACTGCCAGCGGCTGACCGTGCGCGGTGATGTGCGCTTTGGCCGTGATGTGGTGCTGCGCGGGGATGTGCATCTGGAAAATCCCGCTGAAATCCCTCTCCGGATTGACGACGGGACGACAATAGATGGTTCGTAACCATGATTGCCGTGCATCTGGATCAGGTTTCGGTCACCTATGTGAACGAGCCTGTGTTTCGCGAGCTGTCGTGGGAAATCCATGATGATCGATGCGTGGGTTTGGTGGGCCCGAACGGCAGCGGCAAAAGTACCCTCTTGCGCCTGATCACCGGCGAGTTGAGCAGTGACAGCGGTTTTGTGCGCCGTCAAAACGGCCTGAAAATCGGTTATCTTCCTCAGCAACCGGCGTTACAGCCTGATCACACGGTGTGGGAAGTAACCCTGACTGCCTCGCAGGAACTGGCGCACATCGAGCAGCAATTGCAGCGTTGCGAGCAGCTATTGGCCAGCGCCGAAGTCTATAACGACGCCAGGCGTTTGCAACGGGTGCTGGCGCAGCAAGCACGCTGGCTGGAGGCCTTCACGGCCGCCGGGGGTCCCGGTTATGAAAGCCGCGTCAAGGGCGTGTTGCACAGCCTGGGTCTGACCGCCGAGCTGTGGCATCTGCCCATATCCGCGCTCAGCGGAGGCCAAAAAAAGCTGGTGGGCCTGGCTCGTCTGCTGGTCGATCAGCCCCAGTTGCTTTTGCTGGACGAGCCCGACAATCACCTCGATCTACGGGGCAAGGCTTTTCTGGAAAGCTTCCTGCGTTCGTTCAGGGGTGGTGTGATCATCGTCTCACATGATCGTTATTTACTGGACGTGGTTGCCGACGAGATCATGGAGCTGGAAGACGGCCGCCTGACGCGCTATGTGGGTAATTATTCGGAATACGCGTTCGCCCGCCAGCAACGCCTGTTGCAACAGCAACGCATGTATCAGGTGCAGCAGAAAGAAGTGCAGAGACTGGAACAGGCCGCCAATCGCCTCTTGGTGTGGGGCCGTTCCCACGATAACGAGAAACTCATCAAACGCGGCAAAGCCATCCTCAAACGCATCGATCGCATGGAGCTGGTCGATAAACCGGTGATGGAGCGCCGACGCATGCGTCTGGAGTTGAAAGGATGGCGCGGCAGCAACAAGGTGCTGGAGATCCGAGATCTGAAAAAAGTGTTCCCCGCCCCGCCCCATGCCCCCCATGACGAAACTGTGTTGTTCGCGGGCCTGGATCTGCTGATCTGGCATGGCGAACGCGTGGGGCTGGTGGGCGCCAACGGCGCCGGAAAATCGCTGCTGTTTCGCATGATCCTGGGTCAGGAGACAGCCACGGCTGGCATGATCAAGCTGGGGCCGAGTGTGCGGGTGGGCTACTATGCCCAGGAACACGAGACCCTGAACCTGAGTCAGAGTCCGATCGAGGCTGTACGACTGACACGCAGCATCAGCGAAAGCGGTGCCGTGAGCTTTTTAGGCCGTTTTCTATTTCATTATGAACAGGCACGCAGCCCCATGGCCAATCTCTCGGGCGGGGAGCGCAGTCGCATGCAACTGGCGTTGATGATGCTCTCGGACGCCAATTTCCTGCTGCTGGACGAACCCACCAACAACCTCGATATCCCCTCTGCCGAGGTGCTGGAAGAGGCCCTGGCCGATTTCGAGGGCACCGTCCTGGTGATCTCCCATGATCGCTATTTTCTGGATCGGGTCGTCGATCGCATCGTCGAACTGGATGGGGCCAAGCTGCATGAGTACATTGGCAATTACAGTGACTATCTGGCCCAGAAGGAAGCAGACTGACGGTGCGCGCTGAGCACAGACACCTGTAGCCCGGAAAACCGGGAAACCGGGGTGAGCGGCGCCGCCCCCAATCGGCCTGGTTTCCCGGTTTACTGGTCTTCTGGCCTACGGGTCTTGCTACCCGTCTACTTATTCGGATCGTATTTACAATCGCGACCCTGCACGGCGTTCATATAAATGCACAGCTCGATGTAAGCCGGCCGCCAGTAGGTTTCGCCGGGCGGGCTGGGATCCATGATCGCCCAGTAGTATTGTTCAATGCCGGGCGTCCACTCGCTATCGGGCATGTAAATGAGCGACATGATGCCGATCCAG
>JAJRXO010000043.1 GCA_024276255.1 Chloroflexota bacterium
TCCCCCGCTGATATGACGCTGTCGCGGCATCAGGCTATAAACCAGGCTGAACACGCCGCTGGCCGTGAAGGCAAACAGGGTGGGGATGGCCAGATTGAAGCCAATGGAAGGCCGCACCCCCGTCAGCTTGAACAGGCTGGCCAACACCTGATAACCGTAGTAGTAATAATTGATATAGCCACCGGCGAAATAAGGATCATACGGCGGAAAATAAGGCGTACGCAACACCGCATTCAAAAAAGCGAACTCCATCAGCTTCTCGCCGCCCTGCCATGGCTGCCACAAATCGGGATTCAGTAGGCGGATGAACACAAACAGCAAGAATGCCGCCCCGAACACAGCTTCACTGAACAATAGCAACGACCGGTGTGCTCTCATAAACGCCATCATCTCCGGCCTGTTCCGCCGCCACAGAGTGAACGCCAATGCCGACAGTACCACCAGTCCCAGCAACGTCGGGAACACATTATTCTTCAACAAATGGAGCGATGGCAATATCCAGCTCACCCAGGCTACCAGGATCAGGCCCAGCGCCCGGCTCAGGCCATAGCCGCGATCACGCAGATTACTGAACACAGCAAACGCAACCGGCCACGTCAACACCTGGATCAGCGCCAGCACCAGCCACCACCATATCAGCATCAGCCAGCTATGATCGCGCAGCGGATTCCAATCCACCCGGCCCACGCTGGGCAGCTCATCCACCGGTTGATCCAGAAGCAGGGTAGGGCCGACCTTCTCGCCAGAGGGCGCTTGTGCCCCTCGCTCTTTGGAGCGTTGCCCTGTATAGCCGGGGATCGCCGTTTCCCAACTCCCCCCCAGCAACTGATCCCACTCTGCATCCGACAATTCCCGCACTTTTTTATATATCAGTGTGCGGGGATGATCATACACCCAGAAGCTCTCATCGGCATTCTGGTCATTGATCTCAATACCGAACAGCTTGGGATAAGTATGGAAGTCACCCACCAATTCATAGCCCAGTTGCCCCGAGAACAGCAGCTCATAAAAACGGATGCTCATCGGGTAGCGCTCAGGCAGATGCGGCAGGGCGCCGTACAGGCGCTTTGTAGCCAATACGTAATAATCACCCTCGCGCATATTCTGCTTGATGATCTGGTATTTCTGCGCCGTATCCTCTTCGTACATAGGCATGACCACATTGCGCCAGCCATGCGCGCCCGGATAACCGTCCGGAATGGGAAGATTCAGCGGCATACCCTCTTCCCAATGCTCGGTAATCCACACACTGCCATCGGGGATATTCTCGTACATCCATTTTGAGGCCGTGATGAAAGGATGCTCAGTACGATAGACGCCGTTGACAAAGGCCAGCGCCCACAACACCGTGGGGATGAGCACGATCATCGCCAGGATCGCGAAGACGCGGTCACCACTCAAACGCTTGATCATGGGGGGAGCTGAGACGGCCTGCGGGGGTTCAGACACGGCAAGGACTACGTTCGTCTCCGCCAACGGTGACGGGTCCCCGGCGTCATCCCTGATCCCGGCCAGATCAATCACCCGCACAGTGCTCGGGGATCGCGCCGGCGCCTTATCAGCCACCTGCGGGGCGGCGGCTGGCGGTTGATGCCATGGCGCCGACAGACCTGTGCCACTGCGACGCACCCACCACCACGCCAACGACCACAGCATCCCTGCGCCCAACAACGAAAGGAATGGCACCACCGGCATCATATAGCGATTGAACTTGGCCAGAAAGGCGCCGGTAATGCCGAAATAAGGCACCAGCCAGGAAAGCACAATCAACTCCGAAGGACGAGCACGACGCAATGCGGCACGCACCAGCGCCCAACCAAAAGCAATCCATCCCACGAGGCCCAGAAACCAACCCATGCCCCACTGCACCTGCTGGCGGATGAAGTACAGGTAGGGTGTAGTGCCGCGATACTGCCTGGTGAAGGGGAAATCGGCCTTACCGCGCACCATCGCCCCCTGTTCCTTGATCACCGCCTGGTTGAAATTCTCAAAATCCAGGAAAACAAAAGGAGAGGTCAAAGCAAAGACCACAAAAGCGATCATGATAGCGGCTGCGCCCAGCAAAATGCCGGGTGTGCCTTTGCGTTCGCCCCGCTGCTGCTGCCAGCTGATAACCAATCCGGCCACGCCCGGCGCCGCCAGGATGGGGACGGCGCTGAACTTGGAGGCAATCGCCAACGCTGCCATCACACCCGTCAGCACAGTCTGTTTCCAACCGCCCGTGTCCACCATGCGGATGGCGTGATACACTGCTGCCACAGTGAATGTGGTGGAGATGGGATCGACGGCGAAAAAATGCGCCAGCTGGATTTGCGTGACCGTAAACGCCCCCAGCGCCGCGGCCAACAGCCCCACCTTTCTGTTCCACATGCGTTTCCCCAGCA
>JAJRXO010000556.1 GCA_024276255.1 Chloroflexota bacterium
CGCAGCAGGGCGATGGTGTGTCCGGCGCCCGCGGGCACGCTGCCGCTGATGCTGCCGTTGCTGGGTTCGGAGGGGCCAGCTGCCACCGTGCGCTGGAAGATGATCTCGAAGGAATGATGGAACAGCGTGTTGCCGGGCGCTTCGTCGGGGTGATCGGTGCGCAGGTTTTCCACCCGATCGGATGGCAGATCAAGCATGGATGCGGAGCATATCTGCCATTTCCACATGGGCAGATTGGTGCCGGGATCGGATGCGGGTTTATCGATGACCAGTGTTTCACTGCCGCCGTCCCACTCAACCAGGGCTTTGGCGCCATACAGGCGCAGGCCCTCTTCGTCCAGCGCATCAATGAAGATGTGGTGTCGGCCTTGATTCTCCTCGGGCGTGAGGTGGTGCACGCGGATGACTTTCCAGTAGGTGGCGCCATGCGGCACTTCGGCAGCGACGATGCGAACGCCGTAAGAGGTAGCGTCATTCAGAGGGTCGGGCATGGGGGACCTCGCGGGGAACAGGTGGGAAATTAGGAATCAGTGTGGGGAGAGCTGAGCAGACTGAGCAGGCCCAGGATATCCTGGCGATGATCGGTGATCTCGCAGCCGGCAGCCTGCAGGGCGGCCACGGTTTCATCGCTGATGCCGTCTCCCCAGAGGCTGACCCTGGCGGCGACCTCTGCGACTTCACTGCTGAAGCCGGCGCTGCCGCCCTGCTGACTGAGGGTCGTCGCCAGGAGGCGAAGCAGGGCGGGGTGCAGGGTTGGATCGGCGAGTTGAATGAGGTGGTAGTGATCGAGGATCTTCTGGGGTGCGGGTGTTGGTTCTTCGCCCCGGGGTTGCGATGGCGGGGTGTAGAGCAGATCCAGTTCAAGGGGACTGTCCGCGGGGGTGAAGAGGATGTCGCTGGCCAGCATGCTGTCGGCAGTGCGGATGGCATAAGTGCCGGCGGCCACGTCGGCGAACTGGAAGCGCCCGTCGGCATCGCTGGTGGTCGAAGCAACGACAGCATCGTCTTGCACGAGGTCAAGGCTGAGATCGGGCAGGGGGGTGTTATCGGGATCATGCACGAAGCCGGTGATGCTGCCGGTGGTGGGGGCGGGTTCTTCATCCGGGGGCGAAGCGGGCGGCGTGTAGGTCAGGTCCAGTTCAAGGGGGCTATCCGCGGGGGCGAAGAGGATATCGCTGGCCAGGATGTTATCGGCGGTGCGGATGGCATAAGTGCCGGCAGCCACGTCGGCGAACTGGAAGCGCCCGTCGGCATCGCTGGTGGTCGAAGCAACGACAGAATCGTCTTGCACGAGGTCAAGGCTGAGATCGGGCAGGGGGGTGTCGTCGGGATCATGCACGAGGCCAGTGATGCTGCCGGTTTCGGGCGACTGCGGCGGTTCCTGGGGCACTTCACCGGCCAGTTGCGGGGCCTGCACGACGCTTTCGCCGTCACATTCGATGCCGCTGAGGATGGCGTCGTCGATTTCTATACGATAAAGGCCGGCGGGCAGGTTGGTGAAACGATATTGACCGTTCTGGCTGAGTTCGGCGTGGCGGGTAAAGCCAAAGCTCTCGGAAATGAGGCTGACGCTGTTTTGCGCCGGATCGATCTGGGCGGTTTCGCCCACAATGGCGCCCAACAGGGGGAATTTGACTTCGATCTGATTCTGACCGTCGAGTTCGATTTCGGAACGGATGGTGCCGATGCCGGCCAGTTCGAGGTCGTAGATGCCTGCTGGCAGTTCGTTGAAGAAGAAGGTGCGGCTGGAATCGAGCTCGGTCTCGCGGGTTTCGCCATGTCGCCACAGTCGCACGATCTGCCCGATGCGGCCGCCGGGGATGCTGCCGTAGACGATGCTGCGGGGCGGGGCCTCGCTTTCCACCGGTTGCAATTGGAAGTTGACTTCGTAGGTGATGGGTTCGCCTTCGCGGCCGGGCACCTTGTCTGTGATCAATCCTTCGGCCACATCGCTTTCAAAATCTCCCTGGACGACGGAGATCATGAATTCGCCGGGCGAGTGCAGGAACTCGTAGTAGCCTGCAGGTTTGAAGGGATCGTGGCCGGTGCGGGTGCGGGGGAAGTTGGTGCCCGGATCGGCGTTGACCCAGCGCATTTCCAGTTCGATATCCTGCATGCCCTGGTCGTTGGCGTCGGTGACGCGGCCGTAAAACAGGCGGCGATTGTCGGTCTCTTCAGGTGGCAGCAGGCGTTTGGTCGTGAGCACGTAGCGATGTTCTACTTCGGCCAGCACGCTGATGTCGACTGTGGCCAGGGGTTTTTCGATGCTGAGTTCCACGGTGGTGCTGCCCTGCGAGGTGATCACCGCATAGCTACCGGCGAGCCGGGGATGGAAGCTGAAGGAACCGAGGGCATCGGTGGTTGTGGTAGCGTGGGTGATGCCGTTGCGCCGCAGTTCCACTTCGATGCCCACCTGGGGCTGGTGCAGGGTATTGCGCACCTGCCCCCAGATCTCGTAGTCGCCGGGCGGATCGGCGTTTTTGAGCTGGATTACGTCGGTATCGCCCTTGTCAAGGGTGATCTCGCGGGCAGCATAGCCGAACCATTCGATGTAAATATCATAAACGCCGGGTTCGGCCACCAGTTCGTATGTGCCGTCATCGGCGCTGACTGTTGAGGTGATGGTCTGGTCGTTCTGGCGCAACGAGAGCAGGACACCGGCCAGAGGTTCGTCGTTGGGGTCCGTAATCGTGCCCTGCACGCGTCCCTGCTCGCTGAGGGGCGGGCGCAGTTCATGGCGCAGGCGGCTGGGAGTGTCTTTGGCTTTTTGCACGACGGGAAGCTGCCCGTTGAGCCCGAATTGCAGGTCCCAGGCCGTGGTATACCATGCCATCTGATCCCAGGTGGGGCTGTGGTCGCCCAGCGGCTTGGACGCAATCAACCAGGTGCAGCAACTGAAATACCATTCGGGAGCTTCATCCTGCAAAAAGCGGAAGATCTCCAGCTGCCAGTCGGCCTGTGTTTCGGGATTGACTTTGGCATAGCGTTTGTCGTCGCCCCAGCCCACCACGGGCCCGCCTTCGGTGCTGATCACCGGCACATAAAAGCCGAGGTTCTCGTAGATGACGTTCCCCCACCATTCCCAGGCCCGGAAACAGTTGGCGTCATCGTTGATGGTCTGGCCGGGATTTTTGGCCTGGGCGCGCAGTTCGTTCACCATCTCCAGTGTGCGTCCATCCCAGGCCCATTTCTGGAATTTTTCGTAATCTTCCGGACTGACCCCTTTGGCAGCGGCTTCTTCGGGGCTTAGATCGCTATATTGCCAGGCAGCCAGGGCCGCGTATTCTTCGGGGGTGAGGGGTTGGCCTTCCTGATTGACCGCATCGTCGGGATAATCGAGGGGATGATTGAGTGTGTAGTTGTGAATGGCCACCCAGGCCCCGCGTTCAAAGATGTCCTTGCGTCCCCGCTCGACCACGCGGGCAATGGCGTTGTCCTGGCTGCCGGGCCCCATGGCCGGCAGGGCGGGCAGGCCGCCGGCATCGAGGATCAGGTCTGCGTCGAAGATGAAGTTATCGACGACGATATCCAGCCAGTCGTCGGGACGGTGGCTATCCCGCCATTCTGCCGGTAGATCCGGCTCGTTGTTGGTCTCGATATAACGGACGCCGGCCGCGATCAGGCGATTTACGGTGTCGACCTCACGGCCACTGAGATGACCGGGATTGGGGCGCTCGCGGTAGATGCGCACAATGGGCATCATGTCGTTCGCGAGCAGTGTTTGTGCCAGTTCTATGGAAGAGCCCCCGCCGTCATCGAGTATTTTGACCCATTTGATCTGCATGGCCTTGAGTTCATTCATCCAATATTGCAGGTCAGGACCTGTTGGGTGATAGAGCCGCGCCGACCAGTGGACGCCGCGACCATTGTCGTGGGGAGGACGGGGGAATTCGGCAAGCGGTTTGGGCGCCATAATGGATGTACCCTTCTCTGCGAAAGCTGGCGGGCGCTGATTCGCCCGGCTGCTGAATGGATATCATGCTGGGGTTTATGTTTCATTATACTCCGCCGCCTTGGTGGTGAACAAATAGGGCCTTTTGGGCCTGGCATGCCAGCGTAGATGGCTGACGCATGGCGTCGGGAATGCATTGGCTTGGCTGCGTTGTCGCTCTATGCTAAAATGCCTCGTATCCCTGTTGACTTCCTGCATTCGTCATGTTTTTGTATCCTGTCGGTTTTTCTGCCACAATGTTCGGTCGATGGGTCACGGCGGCCACTGGTGCTATGAGGGGCACGCGCCTGACCTGATATCGACCGCGTTCGATCCTGTTCCGGAGTTGTACACGGGACAGGACTGCGGCGCTCCGCCGCTATTCTCTTTTCTCCATCGCATCCTGGTCTCCCCCAAGGAGCTTTTCTCATGTCATCTTCCACACCTGCCGAAAAACATCTGGTATGCGTGGCCTGGCCATACGCCAGCGGCGATCGCCACCTGGGCCACGTGGCCGGCGCGTATCTGCCTCCCGACATCTACGCCCGTTATCAACGCCTGCGCGGCAATCAGGTGCTCATGGTTTCCGGTTCCGATACGCATGGCACGCCCGTCACCGTGGCCGCGGCCCAGCGCGGGGTAAGTTATAGCGAGATCGTTGCTTATTATCACAGCCGTTTCGTACAGTCATTCAAAGATCTGGGCCTGAGCTTTGATCTGTTTACCCACACTGACACCGAAAACCATTGGAACACCACCCACGAGCTCTTCCTCAATCATTTGCAAAACGGCTATCTCTATCGTGACAAACAAATGCAGCCGTATTGTCTGGTGGATCAGCGTTTTCTGGCTGATCGTTACATCGAGGGCATCTGTCCGGTTTGCGGCTATCCCGAAGCCCGCGGTGATCAGTGCGATAACTGCGGCAGCATCTTCGATGCCACCGAGCTGGGCCAGCCGCGTTGTAAAATCTGCGGCCAGAGCGAGATCGAAGTGCGGGAAACCGAGCACTTTTTCTTTGATCTGGGCAAGGCCAGCCCCTATCTGGCGGCCTGGCTGA
>JAJRXO010000557.1 GCA_024276255.1 Chloroflexota bacterium
CCAGGAAGTGGTGGTGGCTCTGCTGGCAGATATCCACAGCCATCTGGCCCTGAAACGTTTTGCTTTTACACTGGCATCTATCATGGGAGTGCTATTTGTGCTGTTGGCAGCCACACCCCTGAACGATCTGTGGTATGGCCGCGTTTCCGGCCTTAGCCCCGACCTGGTGGCGCTATCCCAACCGGCTACCCTGCTCCTCAGCCTGTCGGGCGTGAGCGCCGCCCTCATCGCCTGGCAGCGGGGCATCCTGGTGCAGTTGCGGCGCACCCGGCCCATTACGGGGGCTGTGGCGTTGAATGTGACGGTGCTCATCGGCAGTATGGCTCTGGGCATGCACTTCTTGGCTGTGCCGGGCATCTTTATAGCCGCAGGGGCAACCATCCTGGCGTATGCTGCCGAAACCGCGTTTTTAGCCTGGCAAACTCACAGCGCACCCGAACGCCTGGCAGCGATTGCTGCCCACTGAACTGGGGGAAGCCCGGCTGGATCATGGCCCGCTCCCTGAAGGCGGCGCCGAACTGATGATCTGCGCAAGCTCCAGGCGGGCCGCTTCCCACACGTCGGCATCCGTACTCCAGCTGATGTCGGTGCGCACCCACGTGGGATCGTCGGGATCATCCACCCCCACTTCCCACAGCACGCGAGGAATAATACGCTCGACAATGGCCTGCGTGCGCTGGGGGTCTGCGGCAGCGGCCAGGGAGAGATAGTCGAAATCCTGAATGCCCCGTCGCCACAGTTTCAGCCGCAGCGAGATAAATGGCCCCTTCAGGCCGTAACTCTCGTCCGCATACCGGGTATCCGTGCCGGGATAGAAGAGCACGCCGTCGCCGTTGAAATAGTTCCAGCCCGCACGTCCCCGGCTGCTGTCGTCATAATCGTAACAGCCAAAGGTCTGGGCCTGGCTGAAAAGAGGGGTGTAGGCCCGGGGGTCGGCATAGCCATAGCATTGAAAGTTGGTATAGTAGGTCGTCTCCCAGTAGAACCAGCGCTCAGCGCCCTTCTTGAATTGGCTCCAGGCCAATACGCGTGGCGAAACCCCATCATCTTCGGTGGCAAAAGAACTAACCGCGGGTCGACTGCCATTGTACAGCCAGAACTGTTTCCCGGGCCGGGCACGCCATGTGTTCAGGGCTTGATCCCATTCCGCGGTAATGCCGAATCCGCCCCCACTGGTGGGGATATCCAGGCTGGGCGTGTGTTTCACTGCCTCGGGCAGGGCGATGGTCGCCAGGGAGGGCAGGCGTTTGCCCGCTCCGGGGTTCTCATGCAGCCAGCGCGCCCACTGTTCGATCTGCGGATAATCGTCTGATTCATCGATCAGATAGAGGAAGTAGTCGGTGGGGGTGGCGAACGCCTGCGCATCGAACCAGTTGACCCAGGCATCTGCATGTTCCCACATGGCCGTTCGGCCCTCGCCCTGCCAGCTCCAACTGCCATAGGTGCCGATGCTGTAGACGTTGTTGCCCACGCCCACACCGGGGCCGTCATAGCCTGCCGCAGGCAGGAACAGGCTGCCATCCAGTCGCGGCAGCCATTCGCTGGCCATCTCCTGCGGCTCACTGGCGCCCTCGTCGATCAGCGAGAACCTGTGGCGATGGGCGATCTGAAAATGGCGGTCGATGATCTGCCGGGATTGTTCGTAAAGCGGGGTGCCGGGATCGGGATAGCGTTCGCCCAGGTAGCGGTCGTTGATGTTCTCGGCGCTGACGTAGAGCATCGTGCGGG
>JAJRXO010000558.1 GCA_024276255.1 Chloroflexota bacterium
AACACAGGGCAGATCGGTATCATGCTCTCGCTGGTGCCGTTTTGTGGCATGATCGCCCCCCTGGTGGCTCCCCTGGCCGAGCGCCTTGGCTATAAGCGCATCTTCGTCAGCATGCGCACACTGCGCATCATTCCCATTGCCCTGCTATTGCTGACACCCACCATCTTGCAGCGCTATGGTCAGCCCGGGGCCTTTCGCTGGGTGGCAGGAAACATCCTTGCCTTCGCCATCGGCCGCGGCATCAGCGAGACGGGTGGATTCTCCTGGCGTCGGGAGATCGTGCCCGATGCGATTCGCGGCAAATTCACCGCCATCAATAGCATGATCACCACGGTGGCCAGCATCCTCGCGGTGCTGGGAGCCGCCTACATCATCGATCGTGGCAGCGGCCTGCAGCGCTTTATGCTGCTGATTGCGGTTGGCGTGGCTTTTGGCTTGCTTTCCGTCATTTTCTTCAGCCGCTCCCCGCGGGAGATGCCCGAAAGCAGGCGCAGCGGCCAGGGCGGACAACTGGCCGGTATACGCCATGCCCTGCGCGACCGACCTTATCTCCTGTTTCTGCTGGCGCTTGGGCTCAGCATGATGGGCAACCAGATGTCGCTCTCCTTCGTCCCTCTGTTCATGAAAAAAGAGGTGGGATTATCGGAAGGGCTGGTGGTGCTGCTGGGCATCGGCACCTACATCGGCGCCCTGTTTTCTTCCTACTTCTGGGGTTGGGCCGCCGACCGCTACAGCAGCCGGCCCATCATGCAAATCAGCAACCTGCTGTTGCTGCTATTACCCCTGGCCTGGATGCTGCAACCCCGCTTCTCCCCCTACAGCGCCGCCATCGCCATGGCAATCGCCTTTCTGTCGGGCATTGCCAATCTGGCCTGGCAGATCAGCTGGGGTCGCTATCTTTATGTCAATGCAGTGTCCCAAACCTATCATTCGGCCTATCTGGCGCTCTACTTTGCCTGGCTGAGTTTGATGGTGGGCCTGGGGCCGCTGCTGGCCGGGCGCATCCTCGATTTCTCGCAGCGAATGATCGCCCCCCTACGCATCGGACCGCTGGTCATCGACGCCTATACCCCCGTCTTCACGCTCAGCATCGTACTCATCCTGGCTTCGCTGAGCATTGTCCCCCGTCTGCGCACCGAGACCAATGTGACGTTCAAGCGCTTTGCCGGCATGTTTCTGCGAGGCAATCCCGTGCGCGCCATGCGCCTGTTGGTGCAGTACAATCAGTCGGCCGATGAGATGACCCGCATCGTCACCACAGAGCAGATGGGCGATACACACAGCCCGCTCACTGCCCTGGAGCTGATGTCATCGTTGTATGATCCCACCTTCAACGTGCGTTACGAGGCGATTCACGCCATTGCCCGCCTGCCCGATCACAGTGAGCTGGTGGACGCCCTGGTGCAGGTATTGCAGGAAGGCGAATCAGAGCTGGGCATGGCCGCAGCGCGGGCGCTGGGCCGCCTGGGCGACACGCGGGCCATCCCCACGCTGCGCACGATGCTGCACTCCCGCTATGATCTCATCAAGGTGAACAGCGCTCGTTCCCTGGCCCACCTGGGCGATACGGAAAGCATCCCCATCATTCGTCAGCGCCTGAAGGGAGAACAGAACTGGCTATTGCGGGTGGGTTACGCCTCGGCTCTGGGCAAGCTCGGCGATGTGGGAGCACTGCCCGATATCTTCCGCCTGCTGCAGAGCACCCGCCGCAGCACGGCCCGCGGCGAACTGGGCCTGGCCATTGTGCGGCTGGTGGATAATGAGCGCTATTACTTGCATCACTGGCATGCTTTCCGCACCAATTACCATACCGCAGCCGCCCAGGCCATGCTGAATGTGGCCAAAACACTGCGACAGGCGCAGCAAGCGGAGCTGGCGGCGCTGGCCGACGCCGGGGCGCAGCAGTTTGGCGAGGGAGACAGCCTGGCGGCCTGGGAGAGCCTGGCGGCCTTGCTGCGGGCCTGCCTGCCCTTTGCCGAAGACGACGCCTGCCATCAAGCCATGCAACACACCATTGATCTACTGGATAGCTGCGAAAGTGATCGTTTTGAGATCGCTTTACTGGCCGCGCACCTGCTTACGGCCGTGCTGTTTCGAAAATAGAACGCTGATGCCGCTGATTACCAGGATAACGCTGATCAGAAAAATAATAATCTGCGCAAATCTGCGTGTATCTATGTCCTGGTAACAATCGACAATCGTTGTCCGTGGGAATGATATGTTTGATAACAATCTCATCCTGTCCGACGACGATATGATCAATTAACAACCGAATAACTTTCTGTTTGGTCTCCGGCGAAGGATCGTTCAAGG
>JAJRXO010000559.1 GCA_024276255.1 Chloroflexota bacterium
ATGGGCGATGTCGCTGACCATGTTGCGGCGCAGGGCTTCCTGGCGGGCCAGGGTGTCGGCCATGCGGTTAAATGCCGCTGCCAGCCGGCCCACCTCATCCTCGCTGTGCACCCGGGTTCGTTGTTGCAGGTCGCCGGCGGCCAGCGCTTCGGCGGCCGCGGTCACGGCGCGTATCGGCCGCGTGATGTGGAAGAAAAGCAACGAGCCCAGGGCCAAAGCCAGCAGGCCGGTGGCCAGCGCCCCTGCCAGCACAGCCAGATTCACCGAGCGCAGGAAATCAGCGTCCAGGGGGTTCAGCGCCGGTTCGATCATGGAGCCGACGAGCACCGTACCTACCTGCCTGCCATCCACCATCACGGCCTGCCCCACATCGAGGTGTTCGGGCGGATGGCGTTCGCCTATCGTCGTGCCCGCGGTGTCGGCCACCACGATCCCCTGCTCATCGACCAGCACCACGCGGTCGGCCCCCATGTTGCTGCCGCGCATCATTTCGATCATATCCGCCGTGCTCATGCCGTTCATGCTATCCCCCATCATCATGTTGTGCCCCGGGGGAAGTTGCGCCTGGGAGGCGAGCACGGACTCGACGCCCTCCCAGCTGCCCTGGCGGGCATAGTATCCGGCGAGCACGTCTGCCAGATCGTGGGCTTGCAAGACGTCGCCGCTGCGCACAAAACGCTCAAACTGCGAGGATACGCTGAAATTGATGATCACGATGGTGGCAATGACGCCCACGGCGATGATCAGGGTAAAGATACCCATCAATTTCAGCCATAGACTTTTACGCATCGTCGGCCTCGACCAGCTTGTAGCCCACCCCGCGCACGGTGAGGATGTAGGCGGGATGGCGGGGATTGTCGCCCAGGGCCTTGCGCAGGTTCTTGATATGGGCATCGATGGTGCGTTCGTATCCCTCGTATGCCTCGCCCTGCACGGCATCCAGAAGCTGCAAGCGGGTAAAAACGCGGCCGGGCTGCCGGGCCAGGGTGGCCAGCAGATCGAATTGCAATGTGGTCAGGTTCAGCCGCTGATCTTTGAGCCAGGCCTGTCGTCGGCCCATATCCAGGCGGATATCGCCCACGGTGATGATCTCCTCCTGCGAAAGGGCGGCGGTATTGTCGGGCGCAGCCCGTCGCAGCACGGCCCGCACCCGCGCCACCAGCTCGCGGGGGCTGAATGGTTTGACCACGTAATCATCGGCGCCCAGCTCCAGTCCCACCAGACGATCACTTTCCTCCACGCGGGCGGTGAGCATGATGATGGGGACATTGCTGTGACGGCGCAGTTCGCGGGCGACATCAAGGCCATTGATGTGCGGGAGCATCAAATCCAGGATCACCAGATCAGGTTGTTCGCTGCGATAAACGTGCAGGGCTTCGGCGCCATCGTAGGCGACGACGACCTGATAACCGGCGCCTTCCAGATAGGTGCGCACCAGGCGCACGACGCCCATTTCGTCATCAACGACCAGTATTTTGTGAGGGTTCGACATAATGCTTGGATACAGGGAATCGGTGGGTAAGGTTTTTTCTGACCATAATATGATAGCATAGAAAGCGCAGACCCTGGATATGATCTGCGACCATCCATTGCAGTTTAGCAAAGAAGTGTGAAGCGAATATGAAGAAGCAATGACGCTTGTGTATAGGAAGAAGGCGGAATCGGCGTCGATGACGAAAACGTGGGACACGTCTTCCCGACCACCATAGCCCTAGAACGCGATCTTGCGACCATCGGGTGACCAGTCCGGACTCTGGAAGTAGAATTCGGGGCTGTTGGTCAGGTTTCGGGCATTTGTACCATCGGCATCGATAAGAAGGATGTTGTGCATCCAGCCGTGCCAGGAGGTAAAGGCAATCACACCGGTAAGAGCGCCACAGTTTCTTCGGTTTCTGGCTCGATTTCGATGTCGGGCAGCTCGGCTTCCACCCGACGCATGGGACCATAGAGCCAGGCAACCGTCACGACACCAAGACTGGCCACGCCTAGCACCAGGTAGAGCAGGGCGATGCCCCGGCCCGGGCCAACGCCGATGATCGGGCCCAGGCTGCCTGCCATGGGCCCACCTTCGGCCATCAGCGGCTCGAAGATGTGATCCGCCAGGGGCCCGGCGATGAGATAGGCCAACGGCGTCGTAGACCAGGCGATCATCCGCCGCACGGCAAAGACCCGTCCCTGCACATCCGCCGCGGTCTTCACCTGCCAGATGGCCTGGCTGCAGCCGTTGATGATGGGCAGGCAAAAGAAAAACAGGGACGCGGCCAGACCCAGAATCAAGGCCTGGGGTGGGAATCCGGCCAAAAAAAGAACCAGGCCCTGCATCATGGCAAAGGCGTAGATGCCTTTGATCCGGACTTTGGGCCCGCCCCAGGCGCTCATCACCAGGCTCCCGGCCAGAAAGCCCAGGCCGCCCGCGGAGAGGATGGCGCCCAGCGCCGTCGCCGTGGTAAAACTGAGCACCAGGGGCGTGAACAGCACGCTGACGATGCCCATGACGAGATTATTGGCCGCGAAGAACAAGAGCAGGGCCAGCAATCCGCGACGGGCCATGATGTAATGCCAGCCGAACGCGGCTTCGTGCCACAGGGAGCCTCGCCCTTCCTGCCCGGCCATGGTGACTTGGGGGCGGGGAATGCGCACGACCAGCATGGTAGCCAGCGCCACCAGAAAGGTTGCGAAGTCTATCAAGATGACGCCTCCGATGTGGATGACGCCCATGAGCGCGCCCGCCAGCACGGGCGATGCAATCTGGGCGAAGGCCTGGCCCATCTGCACGAGACCGCTGGCCCGTCCTAGCTGCTCCTGGGGTACCAGCATCGTTGTGGCCGCGGAGTATGCGGGCCACTGGAAGGCGCTAAAGGTAGAGCTGAGAGCCATCAAGGCGTAGATATGCCATACTTCCAACCGGTTCAGCACCAGAAGGATGGCTACGACCAGGGTGCACATGCCCGCACCTGTGTCACTGAGGATCATGGCCCGGCGTCGATCCCAGCGATCCACCAGGGCCCCGGCAACGGGCGAAAAGACGATGCCCGGCAGCGCTGTAAACAATGAGATCAGGGCGAATTGCGTAACCGAGCCCGTGCTTTGATATACCCACACACCCAGGGCGAAGCCCGTCAGCCCGGAGCCGGTGAGGGAGACCAATTGTCCGGCCCAGATGGTGAGGAAGGTGCGAAAGCCCCGGTTGGCGCTCATGTCAGCGTATTCGGAAAGAGGAGCAAAACACTGTCCTGGTGATCAACCGACAAGCAGCCTTCCCTGAGAGATGCTCATTGGCGCGGCCGCCACCATGGAACTGATGTGCGTGGGCGTCCAGGGGCAGATCGGCAAAGGCCGGGCCGTCGGCGGGCGTGAGGGGGCGAAGGGTAAAGGGTTGGGACATGATGGTTGAAAGTAATCAGTGATCAGTAGGTGTTGCGCATTGACTTGAAGTGATGTATCCTTTTCTTACATTGATGGAGATGAATAGTCATGGCTGTCGCACACAAAAAACCATTCCAACTTTATCTGCGCGAAGAGCAGTTGGAGGCGTTACGCGTGCTGGCGAAGAAACGAGGCGCGTCGATGGCGGAATTGGTGCGTCAAAGTGTGGACCGCTTCCTCGAAGAGACTCCTTTAGAGGAGGAACCGTTGTGGGATTTGGTGGGCATCGGCGCGTCGGGCACCGACGATCTTTCAGAACGGCATGATGTGTACTTGATGCAGGAGGAAGAGAGGGATAATCGCCGATTTAGAGCCTTTTTTTGGGCTCCAACACCATGATAGGGATGTGGCGGTCGCCCGCCCGTTCCTTGTAGCGGGGAAAGCCGGGATAGGTCGCCTCGGCCAGACGCCAGAAGCGATCATATTCCTCGCCCGTGGCCTCGTGGGCCAGATACTCGCCCGCTTCGCCCTCCACAACGCAGGTCGCCCGGGGATTGGCTTTCAGGTTGTAGTACCAGCCTGGG
>JAJRXO010000560.1 GCA_024276255.1 Chloroflexota bacterium
CCCAGCGCTTTGTAGCGCAAATTGTAGGACAACGGGGTTATTACAGCACCAGCGAAATCAGCAACTGGTTGCGCACCCAGCTGGTTGCCGCCTTCACCGATCTGCTGGGTGAAACCAAGGCCGGCCTGTTTGATCTGCCAGCACTGGTAGACGAATTGGGTGTGGCGTTAAAGTCCAAGGTGGCAGAGTCGTTCTCGCAATCTGGGGTGGTTCTGAAACAGGTATTCGTGAGATCGATCAGCGCCACCGAGGATACGCTGAAAGCCATCGATGAACGGGCTGCCATGGGCGCCATCGGCGACATGAACGCCTATATGCGTTTCAAGGCGGCGCGGGCCCTGGGCACGGCGGCCGAAGGCGTAGGCAAAGGAAGCGGTGGCGGCGAAGGCATCGGCGCCGGCCTGGGCCTGGGAGCTGGTATCGGTATGGGCGCAGGGCTGGGCGGCCTGATCGCACAGGCCATGCAGGGCGCCATGCAACCACAACAGCCCCAGCAAGCCTCCGCAGCATCCTCGGCCCCGGCCGCTCCACAGACCCGAGCCGACGTCCAGGCCCTGCTCGACAACCTCGACCTGCGTCTGGCCAATGGCGAGATCAGTGAGAAGGTGTATGAGCGGCTGGTAGAAAAATGGGAAAAACGCCTGGCAGAGATGGAGTAGCTATCACACCGGCGATGACCCGTACAGGCACGACCCCCATTGCTTAAGCAAGACATGGTGATTCGCGGTTATGGCAGCCGCGAATCATCATGTCTGTATCCGTGAAACATCATGACATCAACGATGCAAGAGATATTGAAAAAATATGCCCGCCTGGCCCTGCAGGTGGGCCTGAATCTACAGCCTGGCCAGCAACTCTTTATTGCTCGCGCCCCGCTGGAAGCAGCCCCCCTGGTACGCGCCATCACCAAGGCAGCATATCTGGCCGGTGCGCGTATGGTCAATATCTTGTGGATAGATGAAGAAACACAACGTCTGCGATTTGCCCACGCCCCGCGTGACTCCTTTGCCGAATTTCCGCAGTGGGAAGCCGACGCCTGGCGGCAAAGTGCGGAACGCGGCGATGCCATTCTCATGATTCGCGGCCAGGATCCCGATCTGCTCAAAGAAATGGATTCCGAGCTGGTGGGGCTGGCGACAAAAACCCGCTGGCAGCATTTACGGCCAGCTCTCGATATCACGGGCAGTAATGGCACCAACTGGCTGGTAATTGCGGCACCGGTCAGCAGTTGGGCGCGACGCGTATTTCCCGATCAAAGCGCAGAACAGGCAATGGCCAGTCTGTGGGACGCCATCATTCGCATGTGCCGACTCGATCAGCCGGATCCCACGGCGGCCTGGCAGCAGCATCTGGCCAGGCTGGAGGCGGCGCGTCGGGTCATGAACCAACGCCGCTTTACGGCGCTGCACTATCGCGGCCCCGGCACCGATCTCAAAATTGGCCTGCCCGCGGGACATATCTGGCTAGGAGGTAGTTCGCGCACCCAAAGCGGCATTTCCTTCGTGCCCAACCTGCCCACCGAGGAGATATTCACCCTGCCACACAGGGATCTGGTCGACGGCGTGATCAGCGCCAGCATGCCTCTGAGCTACAGCGGCACCCTGATCGAAAATTTTAAGCTCGAATTTTCAGGTGGCCGCGTCGTCGATTTCAGCGCTGAACGGGGAGCAGAAGCCCTGCGCCAACTACTGGAAAGCGACGAGGGCGCGGCGAGGTTGGGCGAGGTAGCGCTCGTGCCCCACGACTCCCCCATCGCCCGCATGGGCACCCTTTTCTACGACGGCCTCATCGATGAAAATGCGGCCAGTCATCTTGCCTTTGGCAACGCCTATCCCATCACATTGCAGGGCGGTTCGCAGATGAACGAAGATGAGTTTATAGCTGCCGGCGGCAACAAAAGCGTGGTGCATGTCGATTTCATGGTAGGTTCATCCCAACTCGACATCGACGGCATCCGGGCCGACGGCAGCGTGGAAGCCGTGTTCCGCCAGGGCAACTGGGCCTTCGACGTGGCCTAGCTGCTAACAAACAGCAGGATTCCCGCTATGAAGCACTTCCAGGAAGAGACCTACGGCGAACTTATCGCTGATGTTTATGACAGTATCTATCCCCCTCCCGAACCCGCGGCGATTGATCTCCTGGCCGATCTGGCCGGAGCCGGACCAGCCCTGGAGCTGGGCATTGGCACCGGACGCTACGCATTGCCCCTGCAGGGGCGCGGGGTGACAGTGCACGGCATTGATGCCTCTCCGGCCATGGTGCAGCAACTGGCAGCCCGCCCGCAGGGAGATCGTATCACGGTCACCCTGGGCAGCTTTGCCGACTTCACCCTGGATCAACGCTTCTCACTGATCTATATTGTTTTCAACACCTTCTTCGGCCTGCTCACCCAGGAAGACCAGATCAGCTGCTTTGCCTCTGTAGGCCGCCACCTGAATGCCAACGGCGTTTTTCTGATCGAGGCCTTTGTGCCCGATCTCAACCGTTTCCAGCGTGACCAGAATGTCAGCGCCATCAACATCGAGATCGACAGCGTGCAACTGGATGTGGCAAAGCTAGATCGGGCCAAACAGCAGATTACAGCCACTCACGTGCGGCTGAGTGAGAACGGCCTGCGTCTGTTTCCTGTCAAACTACGCTATGCCTGGCCATCTGAGCTGGACCTGATGGCCCGTCTGGCGGGATTGCGCCTGCAACATCGCTGGAGCGACTGGCAGCAAAGCCCGTTCGATAGTAAAAGCCAGAAGCATATCTCGGTGTACACACTGGCTGAATGAGCATTGTCCCCTTTCCATAAACGTCATTGCCAGCAAACAGCATTCACGTTACAATGTGCGTAACGTCCAACATCCCCCATACCGCCTCCCTGCCAACATCTTGCCCCATGCCCTCTACTGCATCCAGCCTGCGCCTTGCCCGGGCCGCCACCCCCGCCATCCGCCCTCCCCTGAAATGGGCGGGGGGAAAACGTTGGTTGGTGCCACATCTGCTGCCGCTGTGGCAGGAGCACAGGCAGCGTCGCCTGGTCGAGCCATTCTGCGGGGGGCTGGCCGTGGCGCTGGGATTGAAGCCGCGACAGGCTGTTCTCAACGACATCAACCCACATCTCATCTCCTTTTATCGCTGGCTGCAGCAGGGATTGCAGTTGGATATCGCCCTGCAAAACAACGCCGAATGCTACTATCGACATCGGCAACGCTTCAACGAACTTATTGCGGTTGGACAGGCCCAAAGTCGGGAGGCTGCCCAGCTCTTCTACTACCTCAATCGTACCGGCTACAACGGTCTGTGCCGCTTTAATCGCAAGGGCTTTTTCAATGTGCCTTTTGGCCGCCACAAAAGCATCCCCTATCAACGCGATCTGCGCCGCTACCGCCTCCTCCTGGCCGGCTGGGAATTCAGCTGTCGCGATTTCACGCAACTCGCCCTGAAAGCCGACGATTTCATCTATGCCGATCCGCCCTACGACGTGCCTTTCCGTCAATATGCCGCCCAGGGCTTCAGTTGGCATGATCAGGTACGCCTGGCCGAATGGCTGGCCGCCCATCCTGGCCCGGTCGTGGCATCCAATCAGGCCACTCCCCGCATCGTAGAGCTGTACCAAGACCTGGGATTCGAGTTGCGTCATCTGGCGGGACCGCGCCGCATCTCATGCAAAGGTGATCGCACACCCGCCCGCGAAATCCTGGCATATAAAGGATTATCCATCCCCACTCACTGATCGCCATGCTTGCCAAGGTTTATTCCTGTGCGATTTTGGGCCTCGATGGCCAGATCATCGAGGTAGAAATTGATAAAGGCGGTGGCATGTCCAAATTCATGATGGTGGGATTACCTGACACCGCGGTGCAGGAGTCGCGGGTACGCGTAAGGGC
>JAJRXO010000561.1 GCA_024276255.1 Chloroflexota bacterium
AATCGGGTGCCGTTCAGTGAGGATGACGATGTGGTATTGGGCCCCACCAGCCGCAGTCGATGGTCGTATGCGGCATCGAAAATGGTGGATGAATTCCTGGGATTGGCCTATCACCATGAATATGGCTTGCCGGTGGTGATCGCCCGGTTTTTCAATACCGTGGGGCCTCGCCAATCCGGCCGCTACGGCATGGTGATCCCGCGCTTCGTCAGCCAGGCCATCCAGGGTCAGCCCATCACCGTGTATGGCGATGGGCAGCAGAGCCGCTGTTTCTGCGATGTCTCCGATACCGTGAGCGCGGTGGTGGGGCTGATCCAGCATCCCGATGCCATCGGCCGTGTGTTCAACGTGGGTACCACCGAGGAGATCACGATCGTGGCGCTGGCCGAACGCGTAAAGCGCATTACCGGCAGTGATTCTCCCATCCAGTTCGTTTCCTACAGCCAGGCTTACGCCCCTGGCTTTGAAGATATGCGACGCCGCGTGCCCAACACCTCTCGCATCCAGACCCTGCTGGGGTGGCGCCCCCGGCTGAACCTGGATGACACCTTGCGCCGCGTCTATGAATCCATGCGCTGAATCAGAGACACCCCCGCCTTCATTACATCAGCCTGACCGCTTACATAACAGGACCAGTTTCCAATGGCAGACCAGGAACTCATCAACAAATTCAATCAACACACCGCCGTGATCGCCATCGCCGGCATGGGCTATGTGGGCCTGCCCCTGGCCGTGGCCTTTGCCGAAAAGGGTTTTGCCGTCATCGGCATTGATGTCGATGAACGCAAGATCAGCGCCCTACAGCAGGGGCAATCCTATATCCGTGACGTGACGTCCGCGCGGCTGGCCCCCCTGCTGGCAGAAAAACCGACTCCGGGCCATATCTTCGCCACCGGCGATTATGGCGCTGTGCAGCAAAGCGACGCGGTCCTGATCTGCGTCCCCACCCCATTGAATAAAACGCGCGATCCTGATGTTCGCTTTCTCATCTCCGCCGGGGAATCCATTGTCCAGAACATGCATGAAGGCATGCTGGTGGTGCTCGAATCAACCACCTATCCCGGAACCACCGAGGAATTGCTGCAACCCATGCTCGAACAGGCCCCGGCCTGGCAGGGCAGAGGCAGGGCGGGGGAGGATTTCTTTCTGGCCTTTTCACCAGAACGCATCGATCCCGGTCGCGCCGACTGGACCGTGGAGAATACACCTAAAATAGTGGGCGGGGTCACGCTGGCTTGCCGGAAGGCAGCCGTCACGCTGTACAGCCAGGTCATTCAGTCGGTCGTGCCGGTCTCGTCACCGGCCACGGCCGAAATGGCGAAACTGCTGGAAAACACCTTCCGCGCCGTGAACATCGCCCTGGTGAACGAAGTGGCCATGATGTGCGACAAGCTGAACCTGGACGTGTGGGAAGTGATCGAAGCCGCGGCCACCAAGCCCTATGGCTTCATGAAGTTCACGCCCGGCCCTGGCGTCGGCGGCCATTGTATCCCCCTGGACCCTCACTATCTCTCGTGGAAGCTGAAGACGCTCAACTATAATGCCCGCTTCATCCAGCTGGCCGGTGAGATCAATACCGAGCTACCCTACTACTGGACACAGAAAGTGCAGGACGCCCTGAACAACGTGGGTAAGCCCCTGAAAGACAGCCGTATTCTGGTGCTGGGCGTGGCGTACAAGAAAAACATCGATGATGTGCGGGAATCACCGGCCCTCGACATCATCGAACTCCTGCGACAGAAACACGCTGCCGTCACCTATCATGATCCTTTCGTACCCAGCTTTGCCCACAATGGGGTGGAGATGCACAGCGTGCCCGATCTGGCCGCAGCCGTACGTACGGCCGATTGCGTGCTGATCATCACAGACCACTCCCAGTACAACTGGTCACAGATCGCCCGGGATGCCCGGCTGGTCGTCGACACCCGCCACGTGCTGCCTTCGGCTGTCTAGCCTGCCGGCAAGTTAGTTACGGCAGGGGTTTTCCGGTATAATAGCCTGTCCGCCTGGTTATCAAACTCTGTCCGCGGTGAATTGCCGTAGCCGTCCGCTCGCAACCCGTCATCCTCCGAGACAGAGGCATCCGCGCGGACAACAAATCCAGGAATCATCTGGTCACCCCAAACTAAGGAACCATTTCCAAATGTCAACAACACATACCCAAAAACAAGATGTGGAACTGATCCCGCCTTATGGCGGCAAGCTGGTCAACCTGCTGGTGTCTGAGGAAGAGCGCCCCCACCTCAAATCCTATGCCAGCCAACTGCCATCATTGCAACTCGGCGAGCGTGCTATCTGTGACCTGGAACTGCTGGCTACCGGTGCATTTTCGCCGCTGGACCGCTTTATGGGGCAGGACGACTATCAACGCGTGCTCGATGAGATGCGGTTGAGCAATGGCTATGTTTTTCCCATGCCCATCACCCTGCCGGTCGCACCTGGCCCCGATATCCGTCTGGGCCAGGAAATTGCGCTGCGTGATCAGAAAAATAACGTGCTGGCTGTCATGACCATCGAAGAGATCTACGAATGGGATCTGAATGAGACGGCACAAAAAGTGTTCGGCACCACCGATTTACGGCATCCTCTGGTGGCAGAGATGCATCGCTGGGGGCGGTTGAATATCTCCGGACGCCTGCGCGTGCTGCAATTGCCCCTGCGCTATGACTTCAAGCCCCTGCGCCTGACCCCGGCCCAGACACGTGAGCGCCTGATCGAAACCGGACATGCCAACGTGGTGGCCTTTCAGACACGCAACCCCCTGCACCGCGTGCATGAAGAACTGACCAAGCGGGCTGTCGAAGAAATTGATGGCACCCTGTTGCTGCATCCCGTGGTGGGTATGACCAAACCCGGCGACGTGGATCATTATACGCGTGTGCGCACTTACAAGGCCCTTGCTCATCGATATTACGATCCCGATCGTATCGTGTTGGCCCTGCTCCCCCTGGCCATGCGCATGGGTGGACCCCGTGAGGCCGTATGGCACATGCTCATCCGCCGTAATTATGGCGCCAACCATCTCATCGTCGGCCGCGACCACGCCGGCCCCGGTAAAGATTCGCAAGGCAAGCCCTTCTATGGCCCTTATGACGCGCAGGAATTGGCGGAATCATTCAGCGAAGAGCTGGAGGTGAGGATCATCCCCTTCAAGATGCTGGTGTATCTGCCCGACGAAGACCGTTATGAAGAAGTCACCAAAATCGATGACGGTCAGAAAACAGCAGCGATTTCGGGCACAGAAGTACGCGAGGAATATCTCAACAATGGCAAAAAATTGCCTGATTGGTTCACCCGCCCCGAGGTGGCTGAGATCCTGGCTGAAAGCTACCCCCCGCGGCATAAACAGGGCTTTTGCGTGTGGTTCACCGGCCTCAGTGGCGCCGGTAAATCGACTACGGCCGAGGTGCTGACCACGCTGTTGCTGGAAAACGGCCGCCAGGTAACGCTGCTCGACGGCGACGTAGTGCGCACGCATCTTTCCAAGGGCCTGGGCTTCAGTAAACAAGACCGCGATATCAACATTCGTCGTATTGGCTTTGTGGCGGCCGAGATCGTGCGCCACGGCGGCGTGGCAGTCTGCGCCGCAGTCAGCCCCTACCGCGCC
>JAJRXO010000562.1 GCA_024276255.1 Chloroflexota bacterium
ACCGCCTGATTGCTGCGCTGATGCACGGCCCGGTCAGAAAGGGAGGTAGCCGCGTAGCTACGATCGGACCGTAATGTCAACAGAGGTGTCTCGGCCGGTGGCGCGGCGGCGCGGCCGCTGACGTCGTGATAGACACGCTCCAGCGCCCATAACAGGATAATGAGTACGGGCAGAGCCAGGCTGGCCCAATCAATGGCCGTCATCGCAGACAGAGCGGTCATGGGCCCTCCTCTGAGGGAAATAGCTGTCGCTGCTGTCGCCCGGCCCAGTCGATAATGACCGTCGGTAAAAAGGGCGCAGCTGCCAACATCAGCTCGCTGGCGAAAAAGGCCAGAGGCCGATAGGTATCGATAAGGATTGCCAGGGGGGCTTGCAAGCGCTCATGCCGGAGCCACTCGCGCCAACGTTGCATCATAAGGCTGGGGGAAGGAGAGAAGGCACAAACGAAGTATACCGACGGCAAGGCACATATGGCCTGTGTTAGTGTATCGGGTTTTGGCGGCAGAGGCAAGTGCGCGCCTGATAACAAAAAAGCGCCTGCGAATCCGTGATTCAACCGGCGCCTTCCCCCCCCGTGACGAGATGATCAGCTATCTGATACACCTCGAGATGGCCCTCCGTTTGTCTGGTGATCAGGCAACACGGGCGTCTGCCCGCCGATACCAATGAAAATGGGGACGCTGTGACGCCGCATCCGTGATGCGGCGGGTCAAAAAAATTCGTGTTTTCCTGTGCTCGTTCGCGTCCTATTTTCAGGACAGCCGTTTCACACCATTCCGAAACGATTAAAACTCGCGGCCAGAATCATTCACGCCAATGTCCGCAAAAGATCAAGAAACCTGGATCACTTTGCGGTTGCCGTACATGCGCTGATAGTATTCCTTGAAACTACCCTCTTTGATGGGGCGCCACCACCATTCGTTTTCCACATACCAGCGCACGGTACGGCGAATGGCGGCCTCGCAGTCGTGTTCAGGTTGCCAGCCCAGGGCCTTCAGCTTGTCGACATTCAGCGAGTAGCGGCGATCGTGGCCGGGGCGATCCTCGACATGCTGAATGAGGCTGCGCGGCGCTCCCAATTCGTCGAGCAGGATCTCAACCATGCGCAGATTCTCAATTTCCTGGCCCGTGCCTACATTATATACCTCACCCAACTGGCCGTGGTGCAGCACCACGTCGATACCCTGGCAATGATCGCCCACCCACTGATAGTCACGCATCTGCCGACCATCGCCGTACACAGGCAGGGGTTTGCCTTCGAGGGCATTGGTCACGAATAACGGCACCACTTTTTCGGGATATTGATAGGGGCCGATGTTGTTGGCTCCGCGGGTGATGGTGACAGGCAGGCGGTAGGTCACCCAATACGACAGCACGAGCAGATCAGCGCTGGCCTTACTGGCCGAATAGGGACTGCGGGGCGTAACCGGATCGCTTTCCACCGATGAATAGCCGGCGGGGATATGACCATAGACTTCGTCGGTGGATATCTGATGATAGCGCTCGAGGCCGAATTTACGCGCCGCTTCCAGGAGTACATGCGTGCCGATGACGTCCGTGTGGATGAAGGCATCAGGGTCCTCGATAGAACGATCGACATGGGTTTCGGCAGCAAAGTTGACGATGGTGTCGATATTGTGATCGCGGATGGCCTGTTCTACGGCCTGAGCGTCGCAGATATCACCCCGGATGAACTTATAGCGGGGATCGTCGCTGACCTCGCTGAGATTGCTGAGATTGCCGGCGTAGGTGAGCTTGTCGAAGACAACGACGTTGTATTCAGGATAGTGTTGCAGGAGATAATGCACAAAATTGGCGCCGATAAAGCCGGCGCCGCCGGTGATCAGAAAGTTTTTCATCGCACGGTGTTTCCTGTTCGCAAAAGATCGAAACTGCGGCTGAGTGTGAGGGAAGGAAGATGCGGGGGGAGGATCAGAGCATCGTAGGCGACGGAATCCAGCGGCAGGGAATGGCGTTGTTGTTCATCGGGGGCCGCGGCTGCGGCCAGAAAGGTGAGATCGCCCCGCTGGTACAGCAGATTCCCGGCCGCAGCTATCTCATCACGAGCCGCATCGAGATAAGCCTGCATGGCGGGTTGGGTGTGCTGCTGGAAATATCGTTTGAAGGCGTCATCAACCGAGGAAACGCTGGCCGCATAAAAAGCGGGGCAGTAGGAGTGCGCCCAGTAGCTTTCGGCCACATGAAAGGCAGGCGAAAGTAAATCAGCGTAGATGGTGATGTCCAGGACAGCACCCAGGCGCTCGATGTGCACCATCGTCTGCACCTGCGCCGGACGCAAGTCGAAATAGGCTCCGGCATCGAACTGCCGCCAGAAGGGGAGCGCGGCCTGTAATCGTTGCAAACGTTCGGCCAGAATGGCAACGGCATCGGCCAGACGATGGATACGGTGCCGGGAATCGGCGGTGGAAGGAACCAGATAGGCCGGCACTATGGCATCGGCCATAAGCTTTTCGCTAAGACTTTCGCAGGGCCATATCTGGTACGGCTGGGCCAGGTGCGCGGCAAGTGCAGGCAGGGAGGCGGGCAAAGCTTAAATCAGTCCGAGCTGGGAGTTGTCGCCCAGGGTGAGTTTGATCGCCTGGGGCTTGAGTTCGGAATGGGTGACGATCACGTTGCGGCCGATCAGGCTGTCGGTAATGCGGGAATGCAGGTTGCTGATGGTGCTGTGTTCGAGGACAAGACTGTATTCGATCTCGGCGTTCTCGATCTCGCAGTCGTGGTAAATGGAGGTAAAGGGACCGACATAGCTGTTGACGATGCGGGTATTTTCACCAATGATCGTGGGCCCGCGCACGACGCTGTTGACGATCTCGGCCCCGGCTTCCACCGTGACCCGCTCATCCACCCGGGAATCCCGATCGATAAAACCCTCGACTCGCGGCGTGAGCTCTTCCAGCACCTTGGCATTGGCCGCCAGCATATCGATCGGCTTGCCGGTGTCAATCCACCAGCCTCGGTGAATGTAGGGATGCACCTTGTAACCCTGCTCCACCAGCCACTGAATGGCATCGGTGATCTCCAGCTCGCCCCGCCAGGAGGGGGTGATGGCCCGCACGGCCTCGTGAATGGTGGCGTCGAACATGTAAACGCCCACCAGGGCGAGATTGCTGCGGGGGTTGCGCGGTTTTTCAACCAGTTTCTTGATGCTACGATCAGGATTGAGTTCAGCCACGCCGTAATGCTGGGGCTCGCTCACCGGGGTGAGTACGATCTGGCTGGTGTAGTCGGAATTTTCGAACTCGCGAATCAGCTTGCTGATGCCGCCCTCGATGACATTATCGCCCAGGAACATGACAAAGCGCTCGTCGCCCAGATGGTCGCGGGCAATATACACACAATGCGCCAGGCCCAGTGGTGCTTCCTGCACAATATAGGTGATGTCGACATCCCAGCGCCGCCCCTGGCCCACGGCTTCCTGCACGCGTTTGCCATTGTCATCATTGCCAATGATGATGTTGATGTCAGTAATACCGGCGTCACGAATGGCCTCGATCACGCGGAAGAGGACGGGTTTGTTGGCCACAGGGATGAGTTGTTTGGCGTTGGTGTAGGTGAGGGGATAAAGACGCGAGCCTTTGCCTCCACTCAAAATCAGCGCTTTCATGATAATACTTACTCCGACGTTACAGAAGGATTCGGGGCATTCGCTGACCTGGGAGAGCGAATGCAGCGAGGGCACTCGGGTTTATCAGACTGTCTGGCCGTAATATCCATAGATACTGGTATCGAGGGCAGCGTTGTTGAGCACAGCCCCCACGATACGTGCATTCACCTTGTCGAGCAGGGCCTTGGCGCGCAGTGCATATTCGCGACGGGTGCGACCCGCGCCCACAACCAGGAGCACACCGTCCACCTTGGTAGAGAGCACGGCTGCATCGGTCACGGCAATGACCGGGGGAGCGTTGAGCAGGATAATGTCGGTCTGCTCGCGCAATTGCTGCAAGAGCTCGTCCATGCGATGAGATGCCAGCAGATCAGCGGGATTGGGCGGCAACGGGCCGCTGGTGATGACCTGCAGGCCGGTCACGTCGGTCTCCTGCGACGGCAAGCCGGCATCAGGATCGAGGATGGCGGAGGAAAGCCCCACGTTGTTGCTGAGTCCAAAGAGCTCATGCAGCTGTGGCCGTCGTAAATCACCATCCACCAGCACCACCCGCTTGCCCGTCTGGGCGTAAATCACGCCGAGATTGGCCAGGATGGTGGATTTACCGATATCGGGCTCGGCGCTGGAGATCAGTAAGCTGTGCAGGGGATGATCGAGGCTGAAGAATTCAAGGTTGGTGCGCAAGCTGCGATAGGCTTCGGCCTGGGGAGAACGGGCATCGCGCAAGGTAATGAGGTCGGTTGTCATGATTTCGTCTGTCGGGAGTCAGGAAGATGTTTGGGAAAGAGGTTGCTGCAGGCGTTTACCAGCGGCTTTATCTTTGGGGCCGGTGTGCGCATCGGAGGCAGGAATGGCGC